>JBFIEB010000129.1:0-7538 GCA_041603555.1 Vicingaceae bacterium | reverse complement strand
GTTTTTAATTGTCGTTCATAGCTCACCTCTTTTAATCCTGGACTTCCATTCAATTCGAATTGGTTTTTGATGTAATCCTTAAACAAGGTAATTTCATCTTCGCTGCTTTTAGTACTATTCCACCATCCATTCCCTAGCAGTTCAGATGGTTCAAATCCAAGAATTTTTTTAGCCGATGGGCTTACATATTCTACCGACCCTTCCGGATTTGCTACTACAATTAAATTATTTAATCGTTCTAATATGGTATTAAAAACCTTTTCCATTTTTATTGGTTTTGCCCGTTTTAGTGGGACTTTTTCGAGAAAATTGAATTAAAATTTGTTGAGTTGATTTGTGGAATTGTACTACTTATATAAGCACATAATATAGCTATTCCATCTGCCAATATGCTGATACATACTGTGAATAAAAATGGGGTTATATATATTAAATCTCAACATTCTTTTTAAGAATATGAGGCAAAGGTATTAACTAAATTGAAACGAAAAACTAAATTTCAAAAAATTATTAATAAATCTCTGAAAATTGCGTTGGGTCTACTTCATTCATGATTGAATAAACGGCATCAAAAATATCTTCCACATTTGGTTTAGAGAAATAATCGCCATCGGTACCATAAGCTGGCCGATGAGCTTTAGATGTTAAAGTAACAGGTTCTGAATCTAAGTGATAATAGCCTTTTTGTTCTACTAAAATCTTATCCAAAATATAAGCTGCTGCTCCACCGGGCACATCCTCATCTACAACCAATAAGCGATTTGTTTTTTCTAATGATTTAACGATTGAATGATTTATATCAAACGGCAATAAAGTTCTTACATCAATTAATTCTGCAGATATTCCAACTTCTTGCAATTGCTGAATAGCCTGCATAGCCAAATTACATGTTGAACCATAAGAAACAACAGTAATATCTGTCCCTTCTGTTAACGTTTCTACAACTCCTAATGGAACTGTAAACTCACCTAGGTTGCTTGGCATTTTTTCTTTAGTACGGTATCCGTTTAAAGGTTCAATTACAATAGCAGGATCATCACCTTTTAATAATAGGTTATAAAATCCGGCTGCCTGAGTCAAGTTTCTTGGAACACAAACATGGATTCCCCTCACCGCGTTAATAATCATTCCCATTGGAGAACCGGAATGCCATATTCCTTCTAATCGATGTCCTCGTGTGCGAATAATTAATGGCGCTTTTTGTCCTCCTTTCGTTCTGTATTGAAGTGTGGCTAAATCATCGCTCAATACTTGAATACAGTATAATAAGTAATCTAAATATTGAATTTCAGCAATCGGACGTAAACCTCTCATAGCCATTCCTATTCCCTGACCAACAATCGTATTTTCCCTAATTCCAGTATCGGTTACTCTTAATTTCCCATATTTTTCCTGTAAATTTTCTAGGCCTTGGTTTACTCCTCCTATTTTACCCGAATCTTCACCAAAAATTAGTAGCTCTGGATATTTCTCTAATAGTTTATCAAAATTATCTCTTAATACTACCCTGCCATCTTCCATTTTATCAGATAAAACTGGTTCAACAGGATTCACTTTCATTGGAGATGTTTCAAATTCAGAATACAAAGTTGAGTTATACCTCTCGTAATTTGCTTTTTGCGCTACCTCTAACCAATCGACTAATTGTTGTTTAGCTGAAATATCTTCTGACCTTACAATTCTTAATACTTGTTTAGCTGAAGAAATAATATCTTTTCTAATAGGTTCTGTATTTCCTTTTAGCACAGTAACTATAGGAGAAATAAATGAGTTATTGCTACTTTCCGTAGCAATTTGTTCTATTAATCCTACTACTTCTTTTTGCTCTTCCTGTATCGGCTTTAAGTAAGCAATCCAAGCATCACGTTTTTGAGCAGCAACTTCTTTCTTTCCTTCTTTTTCTAATTCCTCTAACTCTTCCTCTGTTGCTATCTTATTTTGGATAATCCACTCTTTAAATTTCTTTACACAGCAATACGCTAGTTCCCATTCTAATCTTTCTTTTGATTTATACCTTTCATGAGAGCCAGAAGTTGAATGTCCTTGAGGCTGTGTAACTTCTTCAACATGAACTAAAACTGGACAATGTTCTTCTCTAGCAATCTTTACAGCTTTTTCATAAGTATCAACCAATGCTGGATAATCCCAAGCTTTTACGTTAAATATTTCAAAACCATTTGTACCTTCTTCTCTCTGAAATCCTTTTAATATCTCTGAAATACTTTCTTTAGTTGTTTGGTATTTTTTAGGAACGGAGATTCCTTGGCCATCATCCCAAACCGACATTACTACTGGAACTTGTAAAACTCCCATTGCGTTTATTGCTTCCCAAAAAGGCCCTTCAGAGGTACTTGCATCACCTATGGTTCCAAACGCAACTTCATTTCCTTTATTAGAAAATTTAGTAAAGGAAACTAACTCTTCATTATTCCTGTAGACTTTAGAGGCTTGTCCCAGCCCTAATAATCTTGCCATTTGTCCCGCTGTTGGAGAAATGTCAGCAGATGAATTTTTCATCTTCATTAAATCTTTCCAACTCCCATCTTCGTTTAAACTTCTGGTGCCAAAATGACCATTCATCGAACGGCCCGCAGAAGAAGGTTCAGCAACCACATCGGTATGAGCATACAATTGAGCAAAAAACTCCTGAATAGTTAATTGATCAATGGCCATCATTAAGGTTTGATCCCGGTAATAACCAGATCTAAAATCACCATTCTGAAATTGTTTAGCTAAAGCAACTTGAGGCAATTCCTTTCCATCTCCAAATATTCCAAATTTTGCTTTACCCGTCAGCACTTCTTTTCTTCCTAAATAAGAAGTCTCTCTACTTATATAAACCAAACGATAATCTTCAAGAATTGTCTCCTTAAACTTATCTTTAGATAATTTTGCTTCAGTCGTTTTTATAGCGATATCATCACCCATCCCCTACTTTAATTTTTACATTTTAAATGTGATTAACTCATTCTATCAACTCGAGCGAAGTTAAACATTTATTCTTTTTTTTGGAAACACTTTATCATCACATGTACAAATTAAGCTTAAGTGTCACTTATTTTGAATACAGTATTTCTTTTTTATATATTTGTTGTCTTAGAAATTTACAAAAAACAACTACCTATATGGGAAAAGGCGATAAAAAAACTAAAAAAGGGAAGATTTCTGCAGGATCTTACGGTATCAGTAGAAAAAGAAAAGTAAAATCGGCTTTTGCAGCTAAACCAAAAGCTAAAAAAGTTGCTCCAAAAATGAAAGAAGCTCCGGTTACAAAAGAAACAGCTGTAGTAGAGGAAATCGCTAAAGAAAAAAAAGCTCCCGCAAAGAAAAAGCCTGCAGCTAAAAAATAAAATTAAAAGCCATTGTTATTCAATTATGGCTTTTTTAAGCGCATGATATAAATCAATAATTTGAGGAAGGAGCAATTCTTTCTCATCATTATTTAGGATATAATCAGCAAAGTTTAATTTTTCTTCATCCGAAAATTGATTTTTCATTCTTTTCAGCACTTCTTTTTTCTGTACCCCATCTCTCTCCATTACTCTTCTTATTCTCAAATCCTCTGGCGCAATCACTAAAATAATTTTATCCATTTGTTGGTAAGTTCCCGTTTCAATTAAAATGGCTGCTTCTTTTATTAAAATTGGAGCCTGATTGTTTTTTTCTATCCAATTTTCAAAGTTTTCTTTTACTTTAGGATGAATAATGTTATTAAGTTTTTCTAAAGCTTCTTTATCACTAAAAACAAACTGAGCCATCTTGTTGGCATTCAATTTTCCATGATCATAAACCTCCCCAAATTCAGCAACAACTTCTTTAACAACATCAGCATTATTATTAATGATGCTCTTTGCTTCATTATCAGCATCAAATATGGGAACACCCAATGATTCAAAAATTTTCGCCACAATAGATTTCCCACTACCTATTCCTCCTGTTAATCCAACTAGCAAAGGTTTATTATTTTCTTTTAAGGATGTACTCAACTTTTTCTGGATTTAAGGTAATCGATTGTATATAATCTGGATATTCCACTAATTCAACTTTTAACTTATGATTAAAATTATCATTAATCTGGGTATAGTCGATTTCAGCACTAAATTTGGCGCTTGCCAAACTTGCCATTTTACTCAATGGAAGTAAAAATTTTATTTCAATTTCATTTGGAATAGCTTTTATTGTAATAGAATCAGGAACATTAATGTATTTTGCATCTACCATTAAAGATGACTCCGTATATTTTTCGACTGGTATATGAACTATTATTTTGTTTGGATTGAATTCTAATTTTTTGAGTTTATAGTTTTTGTTAAATTTTACAGTTTCGGTTACCGTTTCTGATAAATTAGTAAAAAGCATTTTATCAGTATACACTTCATTTAGTGTATCAATGACAGATGCTGGGCCACTAACTACAGTCACAGCAGGTTTTACTAATATTTTTCCAAATAATTGAAACTGTTTTTCAAATTCAATTTGAGTAACAGGGATTATCTTAACTATTTTCTCCTTTTTCGTATCGAAAAGAAAAAACATAGAGTCGGGATAAATTTCTTTAATTTCAATTTGCTCACCTAATTGACTTGATATATAGGATGAGAATGAATTAGTAGCTATTGTACTGGAATGAATTTTATGCTGAGATCCTTTTATTTTACTAAGATCAATGTTTAAAGAAGACCTTTTTAGGCTTAATTTATAAGCCATCAAATCAAATCCTAATCCTTTTATTTTAATTTTAATATTGTCAGGCAATTCATTTAATATTATTTGATTGGCAGGTGGATTAAGATAATTAACACGAAAATCTATTGTTGTAGTAAAGTTTTTGCTTAACGCATTTAATAGCCAAAAAAAAGTAGCTAAAACTAAACAGAATATAAACACATAAAGCCTCCTGTTTGAGGAAGCTTTATGTGTTTTACTTTCAATTGTATTGGATGAATTGGTCAAATCACTGAGCTTATTTTTTCTCCATTTCTTCTGCAACAAATTCTTTAGAAATAGCAGATTTTTCCATCTTTAATCTGTTTCCACCCTCAGTTTCAATGATTACAATGTTTTCTTTTACCTCAACAATTTTTCCGTGAATACCACCAATGGTAACAATTTTAGACCCATTCACTAGACTCTCCTTAAATTTTTTGGCTTCTTTTTGTTTTTTCATTTGTGGTCTAATCATAAAAAGATAAAACACCAAAAAGATGGCTCCAAACATTATAATTGTTTGCATTCCGCTTCCTTCACCTTCAGCTCCTTCTGCCGGAGCCATTAATAAAATACCTAATTCTCTCATTTTTTTATTTTATATCTGTTTTAGGAGATAAAACTTCCCCTTTTAATGCAATTACCTTCGTGTTTGGGATAGTATTTGATACTAAGGTAATTGTTTTGTTTTGCATTCCATTCTTCCCATTTGAGTCAAAAGTTACATCTATAATTCCGCTAGCACCTGGCTTAATGGGTTCTTTTGGCCATTTAGGAACTGTGCAACCACAACTACCTTGGGCAGATGAAATTATTAAATCTGATTGCCCAACATTTTTAAATTTAAAAGATGTTGACACCACTTCACCCTGAGTTATTTGCCCAAAATTTTTAACTTCCTCTTCAAACTCAAAGTGAGGTAATTTATCCTCATCAACATTATCAGAAGATGCTGTATTTGGATTATCAATTATATCTGTTGATAATATCTCTTCTTCGTTATTCCCACAAGAACATAAAAAAACCAAGACAAAAATTGAAAACAGTATTCTTTTCATTCTAATAAATTTTAAGAATGCAAATATATGTAAAAAGAGTGCTAGATTTTCGTGAATTTTTTACGAATCACCTCATTTTCTATTCTAATTTCAACTACATAGTTTCCTTTGGGAAATTCCGCTATATTTATTTGAAACAGATTAATCGATATTTCAGAAATAGCCGGAGTAACATTTTGACCTATTGAGTTAAAGACATTGATGCTTTCTACAATTTCCTTTTCCGAAAAATGAACATAAAGTGTTTTTTTCGATGGATTGGGATACATTAACATATCACCAGAAAATGTTTTAACATCATTTACTGAGAGTATCGTGGGATTAGCTGAAAGTATCCACAACTCAGGATCAAAAAATACTGAATCTATTGTAAAAGGAACTGTTACATTAAAAACTTCTCCATTAAATTGATGATTAAAAACATAAGTTGTGTCTTGTCCCTGCCCTTTAACATAGATAGGTACCGGCATTTCATAAAAAGAAACTGAAGGATGAGACTGGGTTTGATTAATGGTAAAAGTTCCGATACTTCCTACTTGACCCCAGGTAACTTGGTATGACGGATGACCCTCTCCATAGTACCAATCGTTAAAAAATTCGGTTAAATTTTGACCGCTGACAGTTTCTAAATGTGTTTTTAAGTGGCTGGTCATTGCGTATGAATAAGCATGATTTGCATCATTTAAATAATTTCTTATTCCTTGAAAAAGCACTTGTTCTCCCAATTTCCATGAAAGCATATGAACTAAATATGCCCCTTTACTGTATGATAACCTGCCATCAAAAATTCTACTTACATCTACAGTATCCGGATTAAACACCGAACCATCAGGTTGAGAAATCACATCATCTCTTCTTACTTCCTTCCAACTTGTCCAATAAAACGGACTAAGGTATTTATGTGCCATACCAGACATATACGTAGCAAAACCTTCATTCAACCAAATTTCTTTCCAACTGCCACAAGTAACTTTGTTCCCAACCCACTGATGAGCTAATTCATGAGCCATTAGATTAAAACTAAAATTTCCCATAGAGCTCATCGTTTGATGTTCCATTCCTCCACTCCAACCAAACTGGGCATGTCCATATTTTTCGTTTGCAAAAGGATAAGGACCAAGCATAGTGTCGTACAATTGCAGCATTGGAATAATGCCTATGGATTGAGGAACTATCGTAGCAGAATCTTCAGGAAAAACATAGTTCAAAACATTTAAATTTCCCGTACTCAAAGGAGCAACATCTGTATAAGCAGCATAATTCGTTATAGCCACAGAAATCAAGTATGCAGGAATAGGGTATCTATGTTTCCAGTGAAATATTTTATTAGACCCAATAGTAGTTTCGTTTACCAATAAGCCTTGACTGCCTACTTTATTTTTTAATGGGGTTGTTACAATTACATCGATCGAATCAATTTTATCATTTAAATCATGTTTACAAGGCCACCACTCCAAAGACCCGTATGGCTCTGAAAGCGTCCAAATGATAGAGTCGTTATTATGGGATGACTGGATAAAAGAACCAAATCCAGTGTTTGCTACTGGAGCTCCTTGATAAAAAATAGTTATTGAATCTAATACAGTTTGTGGCAATGTACTTGGTAAAGTTACCTGTAATACGTCACCAACTGGTTGAGTATAAGCCAAGTTTGAACCATTATAAACAATAGAATCTATGGCTAGTGCATTCGAAAAATCAAAATATATTTCGTTAAATCCCGTAACCACAGGTTCAAAATAAGAAGTAACCGTTCCTGTAATGTAAAATACC
>JBFIEB010000128.1:0-7591 GCA_041603555.1 Vicingaceae bacterium | reverse complement strand
GTGCCATAATATTTTTTATTATGATATTTTATTTAGCGGCTGATTTACCAGCTTTTCTTCTTAATTGTTCTCCTACAAACTTAATCCCTTTCCCTTTGTAAGGCTCAGGTTTTCTTAGAGATCTAATCTTTGCAGCTACATGACCTATTAATTGTTTATCATGAGATTCCAGTGTTACTATTGGGTTTTTACCCCTTTCTGATTCACAGCTAACCTTAACTTCTTCTGGCAATTCAAATACAATAGCATGAGAATAGCCTAATAATAACTCTAATTTCTGACCTTGATTTGATGCTCTATATCCTACACCAACTAATTCTTGTTGAGTTTTATATCCTTTAGATACCCCTTCAACCATATTGTTAATCAATGAACGATATAAACCATGTTTCGCCTTATGGTCCTTTTGTTCAGTGTGTCTCTTAACATTAATAATACTGTCAGCAATTTCAACCGTAATGGCAGTATCAACATCTTGTGTTAATTCACCTTTAGGTCCTTTTACCGTTACCAACCCCTTCTCGATGTTTATTTCAACTCCTTCAGGGATTTCTATAGGCTCATTTCCAATTCTTGACATAACTTAAATTTCTTTCTTATTTATTAATATACGTAACACAACACTTCCCCACCAACGTTTTCTTTTCTCGCTTCTTTATCAGTCATTACACCTTTAGAAGTTGAAACAATAGCAACCCCCAAGCCATTAATTACTCTCGGCATTTTAATTGCTCCTGAATAATTTCTTAACCCAGGCTTACTTACCCTTTCTAGCTTAGTTATCGCAGAAACTTTCGATTGAGGATGATATTTCAATGCAATTTTAATATTTCCTTGAACTGTCTCATCTTCAAACTTATAGTTTAAGATGTATCCTTTATCAAACAAAATTTTAGTCATTTCTTTTTTAATGTTTGACGCGGGAATATTAACAATTCTGTGCTTGGCACTAACTGCGTTTCTAAGTCTTGTTAAATAATCTGCTATTGGATCTGTCATGTTTAATCCTTTATTTTAAATATTATTTTCTACCAACTTGCTTTTGTAATTCCTGGAATCAGACCAGCTGATGCCATTTCTCTAAATGTAACACGAGATATTCCAAACTGCCTCATATAACCTCTAGGTCTTCCCGTTAATTTACATCTATTGTGTAGTCTAACTTTTGAAGAGTCTTTAGGTAATTTTTGCAACGCAGTCCAATCTCCAGCAGCTTTTAATGCAGCTCTTTTATCAGCATGCAAAGCAACTAATCTTTCTCTTTTGCGTTCTCTCGCTTTCATTGATTCTTTAGCCATGTTGTTTAATTTTTCTTAAATGGTAAACCAAATTCTGTTAATAATGCTTTTCCTTCTTCATCAGTTTTAGCAGACGTTACAATTGTTATATCCATACCACTTACTGACTTAATTTTATCAATATCGATTTCGGGGAAAATAATTTGTTCCTTAATACCTAACGTATAATTTCCTCTACCATCAAACCCTTTTGATTCGATACCTCTAAAATCTCTGGTTCTTGGTAATGCCACAGCAACTAATCTATCTAAAAATTCATACATCTGATCTCCTCTTAATGTAACCCTAGCTCCGATAGGCATTCCTTTTCTTAATTTGAAATTAGAAATATCCTTTTTAGAATAAGTTACATTCGCTTTCTGTCCAGAAATCAATGTCATTTCTTCTATAGCTGAATCAACTAATCTTTTATCAGAAACAGCATCACCAACTCCTTGATTCATACAAATTTTCTGAATTTTAGGAACTTGCATAACTGAAGTATATGCAAATTTTTCTTTTAAAGAAGGTATGATTTCTTCTCTATATTGTGTCTTTAATCTAGGTATATAGCTCATAATATAACCTCCCCTGATTTTTTAGCATAACGAACTTTATTTCCTTCATCATCCAATTTTCTTCCTATCCTACTTGGTTCTCCCGATTTAGGATCAACCACCATCAAGTTAGAAATATGAATCGGAGCTTCCTCTTTTACAATTCCTCCATCAGGATTTGCAGCATTTGGTTTTGTATGTTTAGATATTTTTTTAATATCTCCACCTTCCACTATTGCTCTTCCTTTTTCTGGGTATACCTTCTTAACAACGCCTTGAGCTCCTTTAGATTCTCCAGCCATCACCTGAACAGTATCTCCTTTCTTTATGTGTAATTTAGCCATAACTAAAATTTATTCTTTTTTTTATAATACTTCTGGAGCTAATGAGACAATTTTCATAAACTCTCTTTCACGTAATTCCCTTGCAACAGGTCCGAAAATACGAGTTCCCGACATTTCGCCAGCTTCATTTAAAATTACTGCAGCGTTATCATCGAATCTAATGTATGAGCCGTCAGGTCTTCTAATTTCTTTCTTGGTTCTTACAACTACAGCTTTTGCAACAGCTCCTTTTTTCATATTACCGGATGGCATTGCTTGTTTCACAGAAACAACAATGGTATCACCAATTGAAGCATATCTCTTTTTAGATCCACCCAATACTTTTATACAAAGTACTTCTTTGGCTCCACTATTATCTGCAACTTTTAATCTTGATTCTTGTTGTATCATATCTATTTAGCTCTTTCAATAATTTCAACTAACCTCCAACACTTACCTTTGCTCATTGGTTTTGTTTCCATAATTTTAACAGTGTCACCAATGTTACAATCATTTTTTTCATCATGAGCCATAAATTTAGTTGTAGCTTTTACGAATTTCCCATAAACAGCATGTTTAACTTTACGTTCCACAGAAATAACAATGGATTTATCCATTTTGTTACTCATAACTAAACCCACTCTTTCTTTTCTTAAATTTCTACTTTCCATTTTAAGAATATTTATTTTGCTTGAAGTTCTCTCTTTCTTAATTCTGTTATAAGCCTAGCAACAGTTCTTCTAGTTTGCTTTATTTGCATTGGGTTCTCTAATGGAGAAACTGCATGGCTTAGTTTTATTTTAGCCAAAACATCCTTCTGCTCTGCATATTTTTCAGTTAAATCGTCTACTGAAAGATCTTTTATGTCAACTTGTTTCATAGTCTTAAATTATTTTTCTTCGTAATCTCTTTTAACTACAAATTTTGTCTTAATAGGTAGTTTTTGTGCCGCTAATCTCATTGCTTCTTGGGCTGTTTCTCGTGATACACCATCACATTCAAAAATTATCTTTCCAGGCTTAACAATTGCAACCCATAATTCTGGAGCACCTTTACCTTTACCCATTCTTACCTCTGCAGGTTTTTTTGTTACAGGTTTATCTGGAAAAACTCTAATCCAAACTTGACCTTCTCTTTTCATGTATCTTGTTACTGCAATCCTTGCTGCCTCTATTTGTCTTGCTGTCATCCAGCATTCTTCTAGTGACTTTATCGCAAACGATCCAAATGCAATTTGAGAACCTCTCTGAGCATATCCTTTCATACGCCCCTTTTGCATTTTTCTAAATTTCGTTCTTTTTGGTTGTAGCATTGTTCCTTATTTTAATCTTTTTATTCTTACTTAGTTTCTTCTGTTTCCACCACCTCTTTTTTCACCACCTCTTTTTCTATCAGATCTTCCTTTTCCTTTTCCCTTAGCTTGGCCAACATTTGGAGATAAATCTCTTTTTCCATAAACTTCGCCCTTACAAATCCATACTTTAACACCAATTCGCCCATATTGAGTATGTGCCTCAGTTAAAGCATAATCAATATCAGCTCTAAATGTATGTAATGGAATTCTTCCATCTTTATATCCCTCAGTTCTTGCCATTTCTGCTCCACCTAATCTTCCAGCTACTTGAACCTTAATTCCTTCAGCCCCCATTCTCATAGATGATGCAACTGCCATTTTCGCTGCTCTACGAAAAGAAATTCTTCCTTCAATTTGCTTTGCAACACTATCAGCAACCAATTTTGCGTCTAGTTCTGGTCTCTTTATTTCAAAGATGTTTATTTGAACATCTTTCTTTGTTATCTTTTTAAGTTCTTCTCTTAATTTGTCAACTTCTTGCCCCCCTTTACCAATAATAATACCTGGTCTTGAGCTGTTAACAGTAATAGTAATAAGTTTTAAAGTCCTTTCAATTATAATTTTAGAAACACTCGCTTTATGCAAACGAGCCATCAAATACTTTCTAATTTTATAGTCTTCAACAATCTTTGCAGAATAGTCATTTCCTCCGAACCAGTTAGAATCCCATCCTTTGATGATTCCTAATCTGTTTGAAATTGGATTTACTTTTTGTCCCATATCTTAATTTAAACTATCAACTATTAATGTAACGTGGTTGGATCTTTTTCTAATCCTATGAGCACGTCCTTGAGGAGCTGGCTGAATTCTTTTCATCATTCTAGCGCTATCCACTTTAATTTCTTTTACAACCAGATTATTATCTTCTGGTCTTTCACCCTCATTTTTAGCTTCCCAATTTGCAATAGCAGATCTCAATAATACCTCTAATCTTTTTGCCGCATCTTGCGGGCTAAATTGTAATATTCCTAAAGCTTTAAATACTTCTTCTCCTCTAATCATATCAGAAACTTTTCTCATTTTTCTTGGAGAAGTTGGGCAATTATTAAGTTTAGCAAAACTTACCGTCTTTTTTGCTTCCTTAATTTGCTCAGCTCTATTTCTTTTTCTAGCACCCATGGTTAACTATTTTATCTTTTACCTTTATTTTTTCTATCGTTTCCGTGACCTCTGTAAGTCCTAGTTGGAGCAAATTCTCCCAACTTATGTCCTACCATATTTTCAGTTACGTAAACTGGAATAAATTTATTTCCATTATGAACAGCAATTGTTAAACCAACGAAATCTGGAGAAATCATTGATGCTCTTGACCAAGTTTTAATTACAGTTTTTTTAGTAGACTGTTGAGCATCCTCAACTCTAGTCTGAAGCTTGTAATGTATAAATGGTGGTTTTTTTAGTGAACGACTCATATCTTATTTCTTTCTACCTTCAATAATGTATTTATTCGATTTTTTCTTTTTAGCTCTAGTTTTGTACCCTTTAGCTGGAATACCATTCCTAGACCTTGGGTGTCCACCAGAATTTTTACCTTCACCACCTCCCATAGGGTGATCAACAGGATTCATAACAACACCTCTAACTCTTGGTCTTCTCCCTAACCATCTGCTTCGACCAGCTTTACCTGATCTTTCTAGCATATGTTCAGAATTAGAAACTGTACCAATAGTTGCTTTACATGTAGCTAAGATTAATCTGGTTTCACCAGAAGGTAACTTTATAACTGCAAATTTCCCGTCTTTCGCTGTAAGTTGAGCATAAGAACCTGCACTTCTTGCCATTTTAGCTCCTTGCTTTGGTCTTAATTCAACATTATGAATTACTGTACCTAAAGGAATATCGCTTAAAAACAAGGTGTTACCTACTTCTGGGCCTGCGTCTTTTCCAGACATTACCTCCTGCCCAACTTGTAATCCATTTGGAGCAATAATATATCTTTTCTCTCCATCTTTATAATAGACAAGAGCAATTCTTGCTGTTCTTCCTGGGTCATATTCTACCGACTTTACAACTCCTGGTATTCCGTCTTTATCTCTTTTGAAGTCAACATCTCGGTTTTTTTGCTTATGACCGCCACCAATATAGCGCATAGTCATTTTTCCCGTGTTGTTTCTACCACCTGACTTTTTTCTACCTCTTATTAAACTCTTTTCAGGTTTAGATGTAGTAACTGCATCAAATTCATTTACAATCTTATGTCTTTGCCCAGGCGTAGTGGGTTTTAATTTTCTTACTGCCATTTTTGTTTATATCTTAAGAGGGTTGGAGCCCCCATATAGTTAATATTAAAATTATATGTTGCTATAAAAATCTATAACATCTCCTTCAGCAATAGTAATAATTGCCTTTTTAAATTTATTTGTTTTACCTTTAATTAATCCAGCTTTTGTGTTTCTTGTTTTAGTCTTTCCTGCATAGTTCATAGTATTTACCGATTCAACTGCAACACCATAAGCTTTCTCAATTGCCTTTTTAATCTGTATTTTATTTGCTGCATGGTCCACAATAAAACCATAGCGATTTAACTTCTCGCTTTGGTCAGTCATTTTTTCAGATACAACAGGTTTTATTATAATCTCCATCCCTTAATTTACTTTAAAATATTTTCAATTTTCTCTACTGCCCCTTCAGCTAAAATAATACTTGATGCATTCATCAAATCGTAAGTATTTATTTGAGAAGCAGTTACAACTTTAGCCCTCTTCAAATTTCGGGACGACAAATATACATTTTTATTTGAATCAGGAAGCACCAATAATGATTTTTTATCTAGAGCCTTTAAATTACCTAGCAGTTCTGTATATTGTTTGGTTTGCGGTGCATCAAAAGTAAAATCTTCTAGAACAGTAATAGCTCCTTCCTTAGCCTTATAAGTTAAGGCAGATTTACGAGCTAATCTTTTTTGTTTAATATTCAATTTAAACCCATAATCTCTTGGTTTAGGTCCAAAAACCCTACCTCCACCTTTAAATAATGGGTTTTTAATATCTCCGGCACGAGCAGTTCCAGTACCTTTTTGTTTCTTAATTTTTCTAGTACTCCCTTTGACTTCCCCTCTTTCTTTAGCTTTATGAGTACCTTGTCTTTGATTAGCTAAATACTGCTTCACATCTAAATAAATAGCATGATCATTTGGTTCTATTTCGTAGATAGTCTTATCTAAAGAAACTTTTTTCTTTGTGTCTTTACCACTAATATTTTTTACAACTATGTCCATTTCTATTCTCCTCTATTATTTTTCAATTAATACAAAAGAACCCTTAGCTCCAGGAATTGATCCTTTCACTACGATTAAATTCTTATCTGAATATACTTTTACAACCTTAAGGTTTTGTTGCTTCACTCTATCTCCACCCATTCTTCCTGCCATTTTCATTCCCTTCATTACTCTTGATGGAGTAGAACCAGCACCTAAAGAACCAGGGGCTCTTAATCTATTATGCTGACCATGAGTAGCATCTCCAACCCCTCTAAATCCATGTCTTTTAACCACCCCTTGAAAACCTTTACCTTTTGAAGTGCCAACAACATCTACCCAATCTCCTTCCTCAAAAATATCAACTGTTATCGTGTCTCCTAAGTTTTTTTCTTCTTCAAAGTCTTGAAATTCAACTACTTTTCTTTTAGGTGATGTTTTAGCTTTTTTAAAGTGTCCTTGTAATGCTTTAGGAGTATTTTTTTCTCTCTTCTCTCCAAAAGACAACTGAACTGCATTATAGCCATCGGTATCTACCTTTTTTACTTGTGTAACAACACAAGGACCAGCCTCTATCACTGTGCATGGCAAATTCTTGCCCTCGGCACTGTAGACGCTAGTCATACCTATTTTTTTACCTATCAATCCTGGCATCCTGTTACTTATTTAATTATTAAACTTTAATTTGTACATCTACACCGCTTGGTAATTCTAACTTCATCAAAGCATCAACGGTCTTCGATGAAGAACCGTAAATATCAATTAACCTTTTATAAGCGCATAACTGAAATTGCTCTCTTGCTTTTTTGTTTACATGTGGCGATCTCAATACTGTAAAGATTTTTTTATGAGTAGGCAATGGAATTGGACCACTAACTACTGCT
>JBFIEB010000127.1:0-7623 GCA_041603555.1 Vicingaceae bacterium | reverse complement strand
TATGTGTTCTGCTTCTAATGCTTCAATTTCTTGCTGATCTTTTAAAGTAAAAATGCGAATGAAATTGCTTGCATCTTCATCTGAAGCATTAATCCAATATTGATAAAATTTGTACGGAGATGTTTTAGTTTTATCTAACCATACATTTCCATCTTCTGTTTTTCCAAATTTAGTACCATCAGCTTTTTTAATGAGCGGTGTTGTGCAAGCAAATGCTTCTCCTCCTCCTTTTCTTCTAATCAATTCTGTTCCTGTAACAATATTGCCCCATTGGTCAGAACCTCCTAATTGTACTTTGCAGTTTTTATGTTGATTTAACCAATAAAAGTCATAGCCTTGAACCAACTGGTAACTAAACTCAGTAAATGACATTCCGGTTTCTAATCGAGATTTTACAGAATCTTTTGCCATCATATAGTTTACCGGAATATGCTTGCCAACATCACGAATAAAATCTAGAAAGTTAAAATCTTTAAACCAATCGTAATTGTTTACCATTTCTGCCGAATTGGATCCGCAATCAAAATCTAAAAATTGTTCCAATTGCTTTTTAATACATCCCACATTATAGTTTAAGGTTTCCTCATCTAATAAATTACGTTCTTCTGATTTTCCAGATGGGTCTCCTACCATCCCTGTAGCACCCCCCACCAAAGCAAAAGGCTTGTGCCCAGCATTTTGCAAATGAACCAGTATCATTATTTGTACCAAGCTACCTATGTGTAAAGAATCTCCCGTTGGATCAAAACCGATATAAGCCGAAGTAACTTCTTTAGCAAATTGCTCTTCTGTACCTGGCATCATGTCGTGTATCATGCCCCTCCAACGTAGTTCTTCTATAAAGTTCATTTTGTAATTTTTGATAAACAAAAGTAGTAATAATGTGAGACGTGATGAAGTAAAATAGTTATTGGTAAATTTGTGTAAACTGTATGGATTTATATTATGGACTCTCCAACTAATAACCTCAGCACGTATAAATTACTTTTCTTAATCAAAGGAATTCTGACCCTTTGTTTTTCTTTATTCTTTATTTTTTATGCTGGATTTGGTTTGTTCATGGGGGAATTGATAAACTCTACAGATCCGAATTTTCATAATGAGGTACCTTTTAATCCAGGTTATTTATTTGTAATAATTGGTGGTGTCGGTTTTATTTTTTCAATTGCTCTAGGTGTCATAGCTTTAATAGCTTCTAAATTTATTAAAGAGCAACGAAATTATAATTTCATTTTTGTAGCTGCTCTTCTTAATGCATTAACTGGAATTCTTGGAATATTATTAGCTGTTTTTACTTTAATTGAACTTTCTAAACCTGAAATAAAAGAATTGTTTGGAAAAAGGTAACACTACTCCCAAACCTTAGTACCTTCTGTACAATTTTGGCAAATGTCTATTTCTTGTCTGTTGGTTAACAAGGCACTCCTAAAACTATTGTAAGGTTTCGATTTCCAAATATCTTGTAGAGAGGTTTCTTGGATATCTCCCAATTGATGAGTAGCATCTTTATCAAAACAACAGGGTACGATTTTTCCATCCCAAGTTACTACACAAGCACTCCACATGCGCCAACATTCATTCATCATTTTATTTTTTAAACGATAAGTTCCATCTGCTTTTTTTTTGTATCGTGAGTACTTATCTATGCTTGGAATTAACTCATTACCATGTTTAAAATTGTAAATCTGAGCCGTTTTAAAGCGAATTTCATCCACTCCTAATTCATTTGCCAATTTTTTAGCAGCCTCAATTTGGTGTTCATTGGGTTTTACCACTAAAAACTGAAAAATGATGTGAGGTGTTTTCGATTTTAACTCCTTTTTCCACTTAATCACATTTTTAGCTCCCTCTTTTACTTTTTCCAAACTTCCATTTTTACGGTAGCTTTCATACGTTTCTTGGGTTGTTCCATCAATGGAAATAGTCAATCTACTTAACCCAGATTCAATAGTTTTTTTAGCGTTTTCATCATTCAAAAAGTGGGCATTGGTAGAAGTAGCTGTATACATTTTTTTGGTGTTGGCATAGCTTACCATTTCTAAAAAATCAGGATTAATATAAGGTTCCCCTTGAAAATAAAAATTTAAATAAAAGGACTTTTTATGTACTTGATTAATCACTTCTTGGTAAAAGTCTTTCTTTAAATTTCCTTCTGGCCGAGAGAATTGTTTTAATCCACTAGGACATTCCGGACAACCTAAATTACAGGCTGTAGTGGGTTCAATGGTTAAACTAATAGGAAACCCACTAATTTTTGGTTTTTTTATCCATTTAGAATAATAAAAGCTCCATTTGATTCCAACAATGTTCAAAACTCTTGAAAATGAAAGTTTAGACAATAAATTTATATGGTCATTAGATATACCTAACATGGTATTCAAAAATACTAATACCAAAACGTTATTAAACTTTTAAAAGTAAATTAGCATCATAAATTAATATCTATAGTGAGAGCTTTTTTTTTAATTCTAATACTTGTATCGTCCCCTTTTTGTCTACTTGCGCAGTACCAATTAAAAGGTAAAGTAATAGATGGTAAATCGAAAGAAGCCTTAGCTTTTGTAAACATTGTAGTAAATGATGAACGCATGGGAACTACAACAGGTATTGATGGAAACTTTAATTTTAATTCTTCTAAGCCTATTGAATCTATTAAGTTAAGTTATGTTGGTTATGAGCCTTTAGAAATGAGTGTTAGTGGTGAAAAGAACCTTCTTATTCAAATGAAGAGAACTTCTTTTACATTGGAAGAAGTAAAAATTTTACCCGGAGAAAATCCAGCCCATAGAATCATAAAAAGAGTCGTGGCTAATCGCAAAAAACATAATCCTGAAAAGAGCCTCAATTTTAAATATGAATCTTACAGCAAACTCTATATTACTGCTCAAATTGATAGTAACATCCTTAATAATCCTGATACTATTCCTTTACTAGACACCAACGATCAAGCAGCGATAAGATTTTTAGATAAACATCATCTTTTTATGATGGAATCTGTTACTGAACGAAAATACAAACAACCCGATAAAAGTTATGAAAAAGTAATTGCTTCTAGAGTTTCAGGATTAAAAAATCCAACTTTTTCTTTGTTAGCTACTCAATTGCAATCTTTCTCTTTCTATAATCCTACACTAAACGTTTTAGGAAATTCATACCTCAATCCAATTACTGTAAATAGTATCAATAAATATTTCTTTTTGATTGAGGATACTATATTTAATGGCTTAGACACAGTTTTTATCATTTCTTTCCGCCCTATAAAAGGAAAGAATTTTGATGCGCTAAAAGGGTTGCTTTATATTAACACCGATGGATATGCGTTACAAAACGTTATAGCTGAACCTTTCGAACAAGAAGAAAGTGCTTCAATTAAAATTCAGCAGAAATATAAAAAAATTGATGGTAGCTGGTTCCCAATAGAATTAAACTCTAATATTATTTTTAATAATGTTAAAGCTAATAATTTTAAAATGATGGGAATAGGTAAAACATACTTAAAAAATATTCAAATTAACCCAGTGCTGGAAAATAAGGAGTTTAGTTATGTAGAAACTGAAATTGATATGGATGCCAACAAAAAGGATAAAGAATTTTGGGATAAATATCGTGAAGATACACTCTCTCAGAAAGAAAAAAACACCTACCATGTTATTGATAGTCTCGGAAAAGCTGAACATTTTGACAAAAAGTTGAAAGGTCTTGAAGCCTTGTTAACAGGTAAATTAAAGTGGGGCTTTGTGAATTTAGATATTGATAGATTTTTTAACTATAACGATTATGAGGGGTTTAGGCTTGGTGCCGGATTGCATACTAATCAACATGTATCAAAATGGTTTACCATTGGAGGCTATGGTGTTTATGGTATTAAGGATAAAGAATTTAAATATGGTGGCGATGTGGATTTTTTAATCAATCATAGAAATGATATTAGCCTTAATTTTTCAATTAAAAAAGATGTGGCTGAACCTGGTGTAGTTACTTATTATAATTATAAAACCCCAATGCTTTCTGCTGCTGGAACGAGAGTGCTTTACTTAAGCAGAATGAACAATATAGATAAATTAGAAGCGCGTTTAAAATTTAGGACCTTGCGTTATTTAAAAGTTTACTTATTTGCCAATCAAGAAAATGTTGCTGTAACGAACAACTATTTTTTTAAAAAACGAGTTGATGCATCTACCATTCTAAATGACCAGTATTATACTTTTAATGAAGTAGGGGTTGAATTTAGGTATGCTTTTAAAGAAAAGGTAGTTAAAACGCTCAGTATGAAATACGCTACTCCTACTGAATATCCAATCATATACGCTAAAATAGAACAAGGGGTTAAAGAGTTTGATGGAGAATACCAATACACACGCTTCTCACTAAAAGCAGAAAAAAAGTTTAGGATTAAAAATTTAGGGCGCCCTAGTTTTTCTGCTGAAACCGGATTAATTGATGGAAAAGTACCTCAGCATAAACTAAATAGCTCATTAGGTACTTTTAAGTTTAACTCCTTTTTAATCTCTACTGAAAATGCATTTGAAACAATGTTACCTTATGAGTTCTTTTCGAGCGAATATTTTTATTTTCATTTCAGACACAGCTTTGGTTCTTTATTGCTAAAAGTCAAAAAATTTGAGCCCGAATTTATTATTACTTCAAGTGCTGGTTTTGGTTCTTTATCGTATGAGGGATTACATGAGGGAGAACCTTTTAATACCATGGAAAAAGGTTATTTCGAATCTGGTTTAGTGATTAACAGTATCCTGAAATTCAATTTCTCTACATTTGGAGTTGGGGCATTCTACCGTTACGGTCCATATGCACTTTCTAAAGCAAGTAATAATTTTACAGTAAAAATGAGTTTAGGTTTTGCTTTTTGATGCCTGATACTATTCGCAAAATATTACACATTGATATGGACGCTTTTTATGCTTCTGTTGAACAACGTGATAATCCAGAATTAAGAGGAAAACCAATAGCTGTTGGTGGTTCTAGACATAGAGGAGTAGTTGCTGCAGCAAGTTATGAAGCAAGAAAATATGGCGTTAAATCTGCTATGCCATCTTCAATTGCATACCGAAAATGTCCGCACATTATTTTTGTAAAACCCCGTTTTAGTGCTTACAAAGAAGCTTCTCGACAAATTCGTGAAATCTTCGAAGAGTATACCGATTTAGTTGAACCTTTATCACTAGATGAAGCCTATTTAGATGTTACTGACAACAAATTTAATATGGAATTTGCTATGGATGTAGCAACCGAAATCAAGCAAAAAATTAAAGCCAAAACAAACCTTTCTGCTTCTGCTGGGATTTCCTATAACAAGTTCTTAGCAAAGATAGCTTCTGATTATAATAAGCCAGATGGGTTTTATGTAATAACTCCTAAAATGTCAGAAAAGTTTATTGAGCAATTGCCCATTGAAAAGTTTTTTGGTGTAGGGAAAGTAACGGCTAAAAAAATGCACTTAAAAGGTATTTTTAAAGGTTCTGATTTGAAAAATAAATCTGAAATTCAACTTAATGGTTGGTTTGGAAAATCTGGGAAGTATTATTACAATGTTGTGAGAGGGATAGACAATAGACCGGTAACTCCTCATCGAATAAGAAAATCACTTGGAGCGGAACGTACTTATGATTTTGATATTACCACTAAAGAATCTATGATTGAAAATATTAATCATATTGCAGATATTTTGATTAAACGAATTGAAAATTCAGGTGGTGCAGGAAAGTCATTAACATTAAAAATAAAATATGGGGATTTTCAACAAATAACCCGTAGTAAGACATTAACAGAAAATTTAACTGCTCGGCAAATAAAAATTATTGGGTTGGAATTGTTATCTTCTATTCCAAATATTGAGAAAGGTATTCGATTGATTGGTTTGCAAACTGCCAATTTTGAACAGTCAACTAAAGATGTTTTTTTAGGGCAATTGGCATTTGATTTTTAAACTCTTACTCCTATCACACAGATGTCATCAACTTGATCAATATCTCCTCTCCATTTTTCAAAGGTGTCATCAATAATCTTTTTTTGACTCTCCATTGATTCTGTTTCTAAAGAGAGTAATAATTCCCTGAATGCTTGTGCTTTAAATTTTTTGCCTTTTTCTCCCCCAAACTGATCTACGTATCCATCTGAAAAAATATAAATAACATCTCCCTTTTCTAAATCGATGAAATGGGTTTGATAAGATGCTGGATTATCACTCTTCCCAATAGGCTGTTTTGTTGCCTTTGTTTCAAATATCTCCCCTTTACGAAGAACCCATAAAGGATTATTTGCTCCAGCATATTCCAATTTATTCTCATCAAGAGAACATAAAGCGATATCCATTCCGTCTTTCACTTCTTCATCAGATTTTTCAAATTCTTCGATAACTATCGCTCTTGTTTTGTCTAGTATTTTACCTGGATCAGTCAGTCCATGTTCTCTTACAGAACGGTTTAGTGCATTATTGCAAACAACCGAAACCATTGCTCCAGGAACACCATGTCCTGTACAATCTGCTGCAGCAAACAACACTTTTCCATCTTTATGTTCCATCCAATAAAAATCTCCGGCAACTATGTCTTTGGGTTTATAAACTATAAAAGATTCCTTTAAATATTCTTTTACAATTTTATCAGGAGGTAAAATAGCACTTTGAATTCTTTTAGCGTAACTAATAGAATCCATTATTTCTTGATTTTTTTCCTCAACAAGAACATTTCGCTGTTCAATAATTTGATTATCCTTCTTCTTTCGCTGAAATCCAATCCATAAGGTTATAGCCAAAATTAAGACAAGAAAACATCCACCAATTAAGGCATAACGTTGTGTTTTTTCTTTTTGAAGCTTTGTGTTTATGTTTTCAAGCTGTAAAGAACTGATGGCCCTTTCTTGCGCAAATGAAGTGCTATCTCTTTTTTTACTTAACTCATAATTAAATTTTCTATCTACAAACTCAGCTTCTTTAGATTGAGTAGTAATTTCTAAACTATCTTTCAATTTAATCCCCAGTTTATAATATTCTAATGCTTTTTTATAGTCTCCTAATTCTTTGTAGGCCGCTGAAATAACATCTGCACAAGAAAACTGTCTCCTTAAAATATTCCCATCTTTAAACAGTTGAAGGGCTTCTTTTCCATATAAAACGGATTTTTTTAACTCTCCTTTAAAAAATAATGCTTCAGATTTACGCAGCCTAGCAGCAGCCATCCCCTCTTTTCTTCCAATTTCTTTTGAGATGTTATATGCACTATCTGCATAATTTATTCCTTGCTCTGCCATTCCGAGCCTTGTATATTTAGCACTTAAATTATTAAAAACAGAACTCATATAATTCTTATCGATTTTTCTATTAGCATAATCTAATGAATTCTCGTAAAAATCTATCGATTCCTTACCGTCAGATGATACCGCTAAATTAAAATATGCCACTCTTAACAAGCTAGTATCATTTAGTTCTTCAGCAATTGTTAACATAGTATCCGCTGATTTTCTTCTAATATCAATTTTTGTTCCTAATATCACATACTGTTGATTAACTAATTGATAATGGTTAAACAATAGTTCTTTATCTTTTGAATCAATTGTTCTTTCTTTTAATTCAAATATTCTCTCAAGAGATTTAGCTGGAGAATTAAT
>JBFIEB010000126.1:0-7695 GCA_041603555.1 Vicingaceae bacterium | reverse complement strand
TACAATTCTCTCTTTCTCATTAATATCTTTTACAATTTTAATATTTTTAAAATTTCTTTCTTTTAATAGTTGCGTTACTTTTTCTCCAAATGACTCATTTATTTCCATATACAATTTGCCATTTTTGGATAAGTGATTCAATGCATAATCGGCAATAGAACAATAAAATACTAATGGCTCATTATTTTCCACGAACAAAGCGATATGTGGCTCATAATCCAACACATTTTTATGCATTTCTTCTTTTTCTTTATTTGTTATATAAGGGGGATTACTTACTATAATGTCATATTTCATGTTGTCCTTAGTGTTAATCTTATCTAAAATATTCATTAGCTCAAAAGAAACTTGAACATTATTCTTTAGCGCATTTTCATCTGAAATTTTTACAGCACTTCTTGATATATCAACACCTTTGATGTTAAAATTATTTAAATGTTTTTTTAAAGCAATAGCTATACAACCGGATCCCGTTCCAATATCTATAATGTTTAAATTTTTTCTTTCTTTGTTTTCATCAATGATTAGGCTAACAAGCTCTTCAGTTTCGGGTCTAGGAATAAGAACATTTTTATTCACTTTAAATGGTAAACCAAAAAATTCCCATTCGCCAATTACATATGCTAAAGGTTGGTTTTTCTTTAATTTTTTAACCGTATGTATAATTTTTAATAAATCGGACTCTGATAACAATGTATCTTGTTTTAAAACTAAATCGATTCGATTAAGTTTAAAATAATGAAGAAAAGTTATTTGAAGTATTTGTTCTAATTCTGATGTGTCATAAGTCTCTTTCAACTCATTTTTAAAATACTCGATAACAGATTTTATTTTATTATCTGAAATTTTCATGACCATCAAAACTATAAATTTTATATGGCATAATAACTGTTATTAAATTATTATAATTAATAGCCTATATGGCTAGCCATTATGACAAATATTATTAAATTGGTGCTATGAAAATTATTACTATGAAAAAACTAAAAGTAGCCTTATTAATAAGTTTTCTTTTTTTAGGCATATTTATCTTTGCTCAAGACGATGTGAATGTGGGAGATTCAACTGCATTAGATCAAATGAAAGCTCAAGAATTTTACAATACAGGGGTAGAAAAATTTACCGCCAAAGACCTTCAAGGTGCAATGCTTGATTTTAACCAAACCATAGAACTAGCACCTACTTTTGATAAAGCATATTTTAATAGAGGTTCTATTAAATATCAGCTTGGTAATTTTAAGGATGCTATAACTGATTTTGATAAAGTAATTGAATTAAATCCAGATTCCAATAATGCTTATTTCATGAGAGGGCGTTCTTATCAAGAGTTAAATAATACAGACGCTGCTTTAAAGGATTTTAATGATGCTATCAGAATTGATAATAAAAATGCTCAGGCTTATTATTATAGGGGAGGAATTTTCTATATAGATGGAAAATATAAAGAGTCGATTGATGATTTTTCAAATGCCATTACCAGTAAACCTAATTACGCTTATGCATACAATGACAGAGGAAGTGCTAAAAGACAATTAAAAGATTTTGAAGGTGCGATTAAAGACTATAAAAAAGCGATTTTAATTGATAAAAAATTACATTTTGTATATAATAATTTAGGCAGTGCGCAACGAAATAATAAGCAATATGATGAAGCTATTACTAATTACAATAAAGCAATCGAACTAAAAGATGATTATTACATAGCTTATAACAATAGAGGCTTAGCTAAATTTGAAAAAAAAGATTATAATGGTGCAATTAAAGATTATAGTAATGCTATTCGATTAAATGCGAGCTATACTTACGCATATAATAATAGAGCTGCCGCGCATTTTAAACTGAAAGATTATAAAGCCTCTGAGGCTGATTGTAATAAAGCTATCATATTAGATAGCTCTTATGGTGCTGCTTACTTAAATAGGGGAATCGCAAGAGAAATGCTGCGAAAAGAAAAAGAGGCTTGTGAAGATTGGAATAAAGCTGCCTCCTTAGGTCTTAAAAATGGAAAAACTTTTTATCAACAAAGCTGCAATTAATTAAGGATATGAAAAAATACATTTATTTATTAATAATATTATTTACGGCTTCAATCACCAAAGCTCAAGATGTACCTTTTGAAAAAAGTTTATTCAAAGAACGAAAAGACGAATTTAAAGTAGCTAAGAAAAATCTCGATATGGGAAATGCCCTATTTGAAGTTTTCCCTTCAACCTACTTATCAATCGATGACCCTCTTCATGTAGATAGAAAAAGAAGCTATAATGAAGCATTAACCCTGTTGTATAAAGCCAACAAATTTAATCCTAATAATGCTGAATTAAATTACAGAATAGGGAGGTGTTATTTAATGTCAGCCATTTATAAAGATGAATGTATTCCTCATTTTGAAAAAGCAATAAAACTTAATCCCAATGTCGCTCCTGATGTTCAGTATCACTATGGAATCGGACTGCATTTAACAATGCAATTTGATAAAGCGATTGCTGCTTTTAATAAATACAAAACAACTTTAGTATCAAAAGATCCTGCTGTTTTAGAAGACGTAGATAAAAGAATAGAAGAATGTAAAATTGGAAAAGAATTGGTAAAAAATCCTGTAAGGGTATTTATAGATAATTTCGGAAGACCTGTAAATACAAAATATCCGGAATATGGTGCTATTATTTCTGCTGATGAATCTATAATGATATTTACTTCAAGAAGAAACACATCTACTGGTGCAGATCAACTAGAACCAGGAGATACTGACTATGGAGAAGACCTTTTTATTACTGAAAAAATAGGTGGAAAATGGACTGAACCGAAAAATATGGGTTCACAAATAAATACTAACTTTCATGATGCTACTACTGCAATAGCCCCTGATGCTCAAAGCATGATAATGTATAGAGATAGTAAAAAAGGTGATGGAAATTTGTGGTGGTGTAATTTAGTTGGAGATGTTTGGTCTAAGCCAGTATTGATGAATAAATATATTAATACTAAATCTCATGAGACTTCAGCTAGCTTCTCTAATGACGGTAAAACACTCTACTTCGTAAGCAATAAACCAGGTGGGTTTGGGAGTCATGATATATATGTGACTACTTGGAATGAAGTAGAACAAGACTGGGGAGAAGCTAAAAATTTAGGCCCTACAATTAACACTAAACATAGAGAAGAAGCTGTATTTTTTCATCCAGATGGCAAAACACTTTATTTTAGTTCCAGAGGTCATGAAACGATGGGAAATTTTGATGTGTTTAAATCTACCATGCAGAAAGACGGAACTTGGGGTAAACCTGAGAATATGGGATATCCAATCAATACTGTTGATGATGATGTGTTTTTTGTAATTAATGCTAGTGGTAGAAGGGGATACTATTCTTCTTTTAGAGAAGATGGTCTTGGTGAAAAAGATATTTATATGATTACTTTTTTAGGTCCAGAAAAACCTTTTCAGCTAAATTCAGAGGATAATTTATTAGCAAGCATTGCTAAGCCTGTAAGTGAAAAAGTAATTGAAAAGCAAGTTGCTACTTTAAAAAGAATCACTATTTTAAAGGGAGTTATAAGTGACTGTAAAACGCTTAAACCTGTTGGAGCTACACTAGAATTAATAGATGTTGATGAGAATAAAACCTTAGCTACATTTGAATCTAACTCAACAACAGGAAAATATCTAGTTTCCTTACCTTCAGGTAAAAATTATGGATTAATTGTGAGGAAAGAAAATTATTTATTTCACTCAGAAAACTTTAATATTCCTGAAACTGCTGCTTATGAGGAAGTTCAAAAAGATATCTGCTTAAAAAGTATAGATATTGGTAGTATAATTGTGTTAAAAAATATATTTTATGACTACAATAAGGCCACATTAAGAGATGCTTCTAAAAATGAATTAGATCGACTCATAAAGCTTTTAAATGAAAACCCTACTATTAAAATTGAACTTTCCGCTCATACTGATTCAAGAGGCGGAGATAGTTACAATGAAAAATTATCATTAAGAAGAGCTGAATCATGCGTAGAATATTTAATTAAAAATGGGATTGCTACTGACCGTTTAGTTTCTAAAGGATATGGGGAAAAAATGCTTATAAAAACTGACGATGAAATTGCTAAATTAAAATTTGAAGATGAAAAAGAAGCAGCACACCAAGAAAATAGAAGAACGGAATTTAAAATTTTAGCTAAGTAATGGAAAATTATATTTCTTTATTTAAGACTGATTTTTTTAATGGTTTGATTGCTCTTTCTAAAAAAACATGGTTAAAGATTACTTATTCCTATTCAATTTACTACGGAGCAGCTATTATAATAGGTTTAATGTTTGCTGGGATAGCGCTTCTAGGGGTGTTTGATAAGGAACTTTTTACTGATATGATGGGGAGTCCTTCTCCAGAAGACTCTTTATTACTATTGCAACAAATTAGTGATTTAATATTAACTCCCGAAATTATTATCTCATTCATTATTGTTATTATCATTGTAATAATAATGGCATCCTGGAATTACTACTTTGCCTTTTTGGCAAGTGATGCTGAGATAAAAGGGGAGGAATATAGTTTTGGTGAACTATTGAAAATGTCTTTTAGTCAGGAAGTTTTTAAATTAGCAGGAATTACGATTGTATTAAACATAATAATAAGTTTAATGTTTTTTATTGCGGCCTTTAGTGCCTCTTTTTCAGGAATACTAGCGGTTTTGATGTTTTTAGCGGTATTTGTAATTTCTATGCGATTTATTTTAGTTCTTCCTGCTTACATTATTGGAAATTATGATTTAAATTCTGCTTTTGCTTTTAGTTTTCATCACATTAATTGGTCGCGCGCTTTAAAATTTTTCGGAATATGTATATTGGCTTTTTTGGTACTGATAGGCATAAGCCTAATTATTGGATTAATATCTGGGGTAATATCTTTTATTCCATTTATTGGGCCAATCATACAAATAATTATTAATGTCTTTTTTGGTGCTATAATGATGGTTATCACTATTTCTGGATTAACAGGTCTTTATTACCGCTATGCTGGTAATAACAGTACTGAAAATATCGAAATTTCTTCTGAAGGATAACTTTTTTTACGGGCTATTTCTTAAACGCTATCTAACCACTAAATTTATTTTCAATTTGTATCATATTAAATGAAATCACTATATTTGTTTTTTTAATAATATAATTAATACAATGAAAAAAGGAACAGTAAAATTCTTCAATGGTTCAAAAGGATTTGGATTCATCATCGAAGAAGAAGAAAAAACAGAGTACTTCGTGCACGTTAGTGGCTTAATTGATGAAATCAATGAAGGCGATAATGTTGAATTCGAATTACAAGAAGGTAGAAAAGGATTAAACGCAGTTAATGTAAAGGTGGTTTAAGATATTTTTATTAAAAGCACAAAAAAGCCTCAACAATGTTGAGGCTTTTTTGTTTTAAATTATTTCACAATAACCCATCTATAATTTTTTCTATGGAGTATCCATCAGCCTCAGCTTTATAGTTTCTTACTATTCTATGGCGTAATATGGGTTCAGCTACCGCCTTAACATCCTCAATATCAGGAGAATATTTACCATTAATGGCTGCATGGCATTTAGCTCCAATTATTAAATATTGAGATGCTCTTGGTCCCGCACCCCAACTTAAATAATTATTAACTACATCAGAAGCCAAAACATTTCCAGCTCGAGTGCTTGATGCTAATTTAACCGCATACTCCATAACGTTATCGGCAACAGGCAATTGTCTTATTAACTTTTGAAAGAAAATAATTTCTTCAGCATTCATTACTTTATTTAACTGAACTTCTTTATCGGTTGTTGTAGCTTTTACAATAGCTAGTTCTTCTTCGTATTGTGGATAATCTACCCAAACATTAAACATAAATCGATCGAGTTGAGCTTCAGGTAATGGGTATGTACCTTCTTGTTCAATTGGATTTTGAGTTGCTAAAACAAAAAATGGTTCTTCTAATTTATATTGATTACCGGCTGCTGTTACTGTTCGTTCTTGCATAGCTTCTAACAATGCTGATTGAGTTTTAGGAGGTGTTCTATTTATTTCATCCGCCAAAATGATATTAGCAAAAAGAGGCCCCTTAACAAATTTAAAACTCTTATTCTCATCTAAAATTTCAGATCCAATAATGTCGGAAGGCATTAAATCTGGAGTAAATTGAATTCTATTAAAAGACAACCCTAAAGAATCGGATATAGTACTTACCAATAGTGTTTTAGCTAATCCAGGAACACCAACTAACAGACAATGCCCCCTACTAAAAACAGATATAAGTACTTTTTTGATAACATCGTCTTGCCCAACAATAACTTTAGCAATTTCATTGGTTAAATCTTTATATCTACCAACAAATGCATCTATAGCTTCAACTTCTGATTTATACTGATTCTCTGACATATTCTTCCTCTAAAATACTAAAAATAGTTCTGTTTTTATTTTTATCCTGTTAAGGGTTTTTTACCCAAGCATTATCAAACTGACAATTTTTATAATCATCATCTATCTTAATATAAGTTTGATTAACCTTCCCAGCTATCCAAGTTATTGTTTGTTCATTTTGTTTACTTGCTAAAGCTGCACCCTGTATTTTAGAATAGTCAGTATCAAATGATGCTTTATGAGGATCTGTTTTGGTAATAAGTTTAATTATTCTATATCCTTTTTTACCATCTTGACCTTGGGCTGGAACAGGCTTATAAATCTCGCCTGGTTTCATTTTATCAATTGTATAATAAATCTGAGGATTAACTTGATCAATATCAAAAATGGAAGTTCCAGTTTGAGGATTGACCACTAGACCTCTACTCTTCTTTGTTCTTTCATCATCAGAATATTTTTCTGCCAATTCTTCATAAGTAAGTGTGTCTGATGTTAACAAATTATAAATACTGTCAGCCAAATTATTAGCTTTTTCAATCTCTTCCTCACCGACTTGAACTTTAACTAATAAATGTCTTACATTGACTTTTTGCCCTCTTCTCTCAATTAGTTGCATAATATGAAACCCAAACTCTGTTTCCACAACTTCTGATACCGCTTTATTTTTCAACTTAAAAGCAGTTACCGAAAACTCAGGAACCAATTCAGCTCTTCCCATAAAACCAAGTTCACCACCAGCTTTAGCAGAACCTTCATCATCAGAATACAATATTGCAAGTGTAGAAAAATCTTCACCAGCAATTATACGTTCTCTAAAACTATTAATTCTATTTTTTGCAATTTCTCTTTCAGCATCACTTTCTTTAGCATTAATCAATATTTGTGCATACTCTACTTCTGATTCTATTAACGGAATACTATCTTTATCCAAATTATTAAAGTAAGCTTTTACTTCCTTAGGAGTAACCTTAACCGTTGATGTTATCTGGCCTTGCATCCTTTGACTGATCATCTGTTCTTTGACAATTGTTCTAAACTCTTCCTTAATCTCAATTATAGATTTTTTATAATATTGCTCCAATTTCTTCTCTGAACCTATTTGAGCTATAAAATAGTTCATTCTCCTATCAATCTCTAATTCTACCTCTGACTCAGTAACTGTAACACTATCAATTGTTGCCTGATGTAACAGCAATTTTTGATACAAAAGCTCTTCCATCATTTCGCACCTTGCTTTATCATCTATTAATACTCCTTGTGCTCTAAACGACACTATTTGTGACTCTAAATCAGATTTTAAAATAACATTACTGCC
>JBFIEB010000125.1:0-7708 GCA_041603555.1 Vicingaceae bacterium | reverse complement strand
ATACCGGCCAACAACATTTGATTCCGTTGTAGGGCAGAGCTCCATTACTGCTACTTTAAAAAATGCCGTTAAGAACAGCCATCTTGCTCAAGCCTTTTTATTTTGTGGGCCAAGGGGTGTTGGAAAAACAACTTGCGCTAGAATTTTAGCAAAAACAATAAACTGCTTTAGCATTACTGAGAATATTGAAGCTTGCAATGAATGTGATTCCTGTAAATCTTTTGATGAAGGAAGGTCATTAAATATTCTAGAATTAGATGGTGCATCGAACAATGGTGTAGATGAAATAAGAAACTTAATTGATCAAGTTCGTTTTGCTCCACAAATTGGAACACATAAAGTATATATAATTGATGAGGTTCATATGCTTTCTCAAGCTGCTTTTAATGCTTTTTTGAAAACATTAGAAGAGCCTCCTAAGCATGCTATATTTATTTTAGCCACCACAGAAAAACACAAAATCATTCCTACCATCCTTTCTAGATGCCAAATTTTTGATTTCAATAGAATTCAAATTAATGACATTGCCAGTTTATTATTAAAAATTGCTGAAAAAGAAAATGTAGCCGCAGAAGCAGATGGTTTACACATTATAGCTCAAAAAGCAGATGGTGCAATGAGAGATGCGCTTTCTATGTTTGACCAAATTGTAAGTTTTTCTGGTGGAACTATTACCTATCAAGATGTCATTGATAATTTAAATATTCTTGATTATGATTATTATTTTAAGGTAACTGAAGCTTTGCTTAAAAATGATGTTTCAAGCTCCTTGTTACTCTTTAATGAAATTTTAAATAACGGTTTTGATGGACACAACTTTGTTAATGGGTTAGCTGAACATTTGCGAAATTTATTAGTCTGTCAAGATGAAAAAACAGTTGAGTTGTTAGAGGTTGGTTCAATAATCAAAGACAAGTATCTTGCCCAAGCTGCAGCTTCTAATACCAGTCAAATCATTTCATTTTTAACTATAATCAATAAAGTTGACACTCAATATAAAGCAAGTAAAAACCAACGTTTATTAGTTGAAGTAATGTTAATGCAGCTTTGTTCAACTGAGAATCAGACTGACGAAAAAAAAAAGCCCATAATTAATATCCCCATAGGTAAAACAAATGGCTCCTCAAAAGTTGAGATCAAGAAAGAAGATTCAAAAACTGAGTATAAAATACCTACCCCTACAATAAATAAAGTTGCCGAAACAACTCCGGATGAAAAAGCAGAATCATTGAATATTTCCGAAGTTGTTGCAAATGAAATTCCCTTGGAACCAAAACCAAATGTTGAAGAAAAATTGGCTTTGAATGTTGAATCTGAAGCAGTCGAAGAAATGGTGTTGGTTTCGGAAACTACTACAAAAACCATCTTAAAAGGCAGTACTAATATTGCCTTTGCCGATTCTATTTCTATAAATACTGATTCATCCTCAACTAAAAAAACTTCTGAGGAAAATAAAAAAATTATTCCTAATAAGTCAAATGAAATTTATACTCCAGAACAACTAACAGAAATTCTAAATGATTTTAAACTTATTTTACAAGAAAAAGGAAAAACAAGTTTAGCATCTATCTTTGAAGAAAAACCAGTAATAAGTAATGACTCCATTCATTTACTAATAGAAAACAAGGCACTAGAAGATGAATTTATTGCTCAAAAAACTGATTTTTTAGACTTCGTTAGAAAGGGATTGTCAAATTACAACATACAAGTAACTACTGAAGTTAATAAGGATGTAAAATTAAAAAAAGCATACACTCCTCAAGAGAAATTTGTAAAAATGAGTGAAAAAAATCCGCATTTAAAAAATCTGGTGAATAAGCTAGACATGGACGTTGGGTACGCTTAACAGAAAACCTTAGAATTCTATCACTTAAAATTGGTTAATCCAAAGTAATTAGTACATTTGCAGGCTTAAAAATTATTAATAATTAAATTTTAAAAAATGCCTACAAAGATTAGATTGCAAAGACATGGTAAAAAGAGGTACGCGTACTTCCATGTAGTTGTAGCGGATGCTCGTGCCCCACGTGATGGGAAGTTTATTGAAAAACTAGGTACTTACAATCCAAACGATAACCCTGCAACAATTGACATTAATTTCGACAGATGCCTACATTGGGTAAAAGAAGGTGCACAGCCTACTGATACCTGTCGAGCTTTACTTTCTTATAGAGGGGTAATGCACAAAGACCACCTTGACAGAGGAGTTTTAAAAGGTGCATTAACTCAAGAACAAGCTGATAAAAAGTTTGAAGCTTGGTTAAAAGAAAAAGAAACTAAAGTTGATGGTAAAAAAGATAGTTTAGCAAAAGCTGCTGCTGAAGCTGAAAAAGCTAGATTGGCTTCAGAGACTGAATCTAAAAAGAAAAAAGCTGCTGCAATTTTAGTTAAAACTTCTGAGATGGCTGCTGCTGCGGAAGCTGCTGCAAATGCTCCTCAAGAAGGCGCAACTGAAGTGGTTCCTGCTGAAGGTGATGCTCCAACTGCAGATGCAGAAGAAGCAAAAACTGAGGAAGCTCTTTCTACTGAAGAGGTTCCTGTGGAAGAGCCAAAAGCTGAGGAGACTCCTGCTGCTGAAGAAGCTCCTGCAGAAGAGCCAAAAGCTGAAGAAGCCCCTGCTGCTGAAGAAGCTCCTGTGGAAGAGCCAAAAGTTGAGGAGACTCCTGCTACTGAAGAAGCTCCTGTAGAAGAACCAAAAGCTGAAGAAGCCCCTGCTACTGAAGAAGCTCCTGCAGAAGAGCCAAAAGCTGAGGAGACTCCTACTGCTGAAGCTAAGGAAGAAGAGAAAGCTGAAGAAGTTATTGAAGAGCCAAAAGCTGAAGCGACTGAAGAAACTCCAGCTGAAGAAGTTCCTGCTGAAGAAGAGAAAAAAGCAGAAGAATAATACCATAAACCATGAATATCGAAGAGTGTTATTACTTAGGTTACACTTCAAAAGTTCATGGTAAGCAAGGAGAAATTATCATTAAATTAGATGTAGATTTTCCTGAAGAATACAAAAATTTGGAATCAGTATTTATCCAATTAAATAAAAAGGAGATTTCGCTGATTCCATTTTTTATATCCAATTGTCAACTTCAGAACAACAACACCATTCGGATTAAAATAGAAGATGTTAATGATATTTCCACTGCAAAGCCATTAATTGGAAAAGAAGTTTACCTTCCATTAACTACATTGCCAAAATTGGTAGGGAATAAATTCTATTACCATGAAGTAAGTGGTTTCAAAATTACTGACACTCAACTCGGAGAAATAGGAATATTAAAACAAGTACTTGATTATCCTACACAGGCTATTTTTGAAGTAATAAATAAAGACAACATAGAAATATTAATTCCGATTACAGATGAAATAATTGTTAACGTGGATAGAGCTAACAAAACTATTGAGGTTAAAGCGCCTGACGGTTTGATTGATTTGTATTTAGAATAGCATGTCCAGTACATTCCAATTCAAACAATTTACTATCCAGCAAAACTACGCTGCTATGAAAGTAGGTACAGACAGTGTTTTGTTAGGATCTTGGACATCTGTTAAAGAAGGCAATGCTTTAGACATAGGTTCGGGTACTGGATTAATTGCATTAATGCTTGCTCAGCGAACCGAAACAATGTTAATTGATGCTGTCGAAATTGATGTAGGTGCTTATACTCAAACAATCGGAAACATAAAAAATAGTAATTGGTCAGATAGAATTGCAATGCATAATAATTCTATTCAAAATTATCAACCCAATAAACAATACGATATCATTGTTACTAACCCTCCATTTTTTATTGATTCAACTAGAGCCGCTAATTCAGAAAAAAATACAGCAAGGCACACAGATGAGTTGCCTTTTGATGATTTAATTCATGCAGTAAAACGTTTGTTAAAACCTGACGGCATTTTTTCTTTGATTTTACCAATTACTGAATCGAAAGTATTTATAGAGTTAGCTGAAGCATCATCAATTTATTTAAATAAGGTGTGCATAGTTTACCCTAACTCTAATAAACCTGCTAAACGGAAAATGATGGAATTTTCATTCTTGAAAACCACTATCCTAAAAGAAAAACTCACTATTGAAACTGAAACTCGACATCAATACACAAAAGAATACATATCTTTAACAAAAGATTTTTATTTGAAGTTTTAGTAATGGCTACCAACAAATACCAAGGAAAAAAATTTGACGAGAAAAACACTTTTAATGTTAACGACAATTTAACTATAGAAGAAGCATTGCAAATCAATATCAACCAAAAACCTTTTTCCATTACTATGCGTACACCTGGAAATGATCAGGAATTAATAAGGGGATTGCTTTATTCAGAAGATATTTATAGAGGAAACGACAATTTAGTTGTTACCTTTTCTAAAAATGAAAAATCAATAATAACAGAAGCTAATATTAACATTGATGAAAAACTAATTAGAAATGGTTATTCTAACAGCAGAAATTTTTTATCCGCTTCTTCTTGTGGGATTTGTGGTAAAACAGAACTACAAGATATAGATGCTTCTTGTAAAATTGATGTGAACACCACATTTGATATAAATATATTGTATGGTTTGTTTAAATTAATGAAAAAAGACCAAGTTACATTTCTTTTATCAGGAGGGTCTCATGCAGCATCTGCTTTTTCGTTAAATGGTGATTTACTTTGTTCTATGGAAGATGTTGGCAGACATAATGCTGTTGATAAGGTAATAGGTTATTTGGTAAATAATAACATACTTAATGAAGCAAAATGTTTAACCGTAAGTGGTAGAATTTCTTACGAAATAATATTGAAAGCTTTTGCAGCTAAAATACCAATAATAGCTGCTGTTTCAGCACCTTCAAGCTTAGCAGTTGATTTTGCAAAAGAATTAGGAATTACTTTACTAGGTTTTTGTAGAAAGAATAAAGCAACCTGTTATTCTCATCCTGCTAGAATTATAAATTAATGAAGTAAAGTAACTGAACCCGTTTTTTCAAATTCTTCACCTTTTGCAGATTGAAATTTAATGATATAAACATAAGTTCCCACCTGACTCATTTTACCTGAATTATTTTCTGCACCGTTCCAACCTTCAGTTACGTCTCCCGTTTCAAATATTTTTTGTCCCCACCGGTTGTATATCTGAAATACATAAGCTGCAGGATCCGAAAATGTTAAAACTGGTTTAAAGATTGGATTGTAACTGCTTTGAGGAGCAAAAGCATTTGGGACATACATTAATGGTTCATGCAAGGCGCATGATTCATTAGAAACACTTGTAGCTATTGGTAACCCCCCAATATGGGCAACATTAGTTTCTGTTGCGATAACTTTATAACAATATTCACCATTCCCCTCAAAAACACTAGTAATATCATCAAGATATGTTACTGTATCTAAAAATGAAGAAATTGTAGCTATTGGAGATGCTTCCCAAACTCCAGCAACTGCTCTATAAATATCATAAGTAGCCACATTTCCTAGCCATCCATCATATTGGGTAATTGTTATAGTATTTGTCGCATTAATTGGATCTGATTTTGTTTTCGTCCATATAGTTCTTCCAATATTAGATGTGTATCTTAATAATCCACAATCATTAACAGTTTCTACTTTATAAAAGTAATAGGTACTATTAGCATTTAAAGAATTGTTATCAGTATACTGCACGAGCGGATTCATTCCTGTATATGCGGAAACAGAACCTACATTAGTATATGGTCCAGCTATATTAGTAGCCCTCTGAATTCTATATAAACTAATATCTGCAGCTGTGTCAACATAAAACTGTAAATTAATTTCTAAAGAATCTACAACCGTTGCAGCATACAAATAGCTATATAAGGGATCTTTTAAAAACGTTATTGTATTAATGTTTATATCATTTGATGATGAGCTAAATGGACCTGCACCCACGTTTTCAACGGCCATAACGTAAAAATCATAAGTGGCACCTTGTATTACACCTGTGTAAGTGTAATTAGGAGTTAATGAAGTTCCTGCTAAAATGTAACCAGCACTATTAATGCTCACATAAATACTATAAAGTACATTTAACCCAGAAGTAAAATCATCATAAGGGTTCCAAAAAAGTGAAATACTAGCATCGCACGGGTCGGGTAGATTTTCTAAATACATTGTATTGGTATAATTAGCGCCAACAGCACTAAGGTTATCACAAACATCCATAGCCACAACTCCAAGTTCAACTGATTCAATATCAGAATTATTAAATCCAGCTAAAATTGTATAACAATTAGTTCCCACGGGAACAGAATCTACCAAAACATTAGCACTAGTAAAGGGATCCAACTTAAATATTTTATACCAAGTAACATCAGGATCGGCTACTGATTGCCAACAAATAGTAACATCACCTGCTATATTAACAGTAATACTATCCACAATTGGTACAGGAACTATGCCTGTAACACAATTAGCATTTACATCTGTAAATCCAATTAATAATAATATGATTAATCCTATTTTTCTCAAAACCAGTACTTGGTGGCAAATATACTACGTATAAGACTAAAAAATGTTGTGGTTAGTTGCTTTTTTCTTTTGGGAATTTTAATTCACCTTTTTGTAACTTATTGTATCGTTCAACCAAAAGGGCTAATAAATTACTAAAGGAACCCATAGATTCCCTAGTTGCAGAGCTAATTTCAGCTCCTTTAAGTTTAAGTAATAAAAATCCGTAAAGCCCTGTTAGGCAGGCATGTATTTCATTTTTTGCTTCTCCTCCAGATTTAATCATAAAGCTATTTATATGATCTTTAGCAACAAGATAAGTTTCTTGATATTTAATATCTTGAATCGTAGTTAATAGTGAATTATGAAGGTTATTTAGTTCAGCAGCATATTTCATGGTAGAGCTTAAATGACCTTTATCCGAAATCCCTTCTTTCATCATTTGCTCAATTAAATTTTGATACCAAAATTTCATATCATATTGTACTTCAGTTGGCGCGTTAAATTTACTTATTACAGTTTCCGTTATTTGCGCCAAATCAAAATGGTGAGAACGAATTATATCTTCTATCTGCCACATATATAAAATATACTCAGCAATATTTGTCTTTTCTTTTTCTCTTGAGATTAACATTACTTTTCTTTAGGTGCCTTTTCTTTGTCGTATTGTTCATTTAAACCAATAACAATATCATTGGTAATGTTGATTCCTTGATTATAATCCAATACAACATTCCCTAATTGAGACGCTCCGAGTATAATATGATAATCTGCTTTCTCATTATAAATCTTAATAAAATCCTTAACGTTTTTTTGAAATTCATCATTCAACTTTGCCTCTTCGTTTTGAAATTTTAATGCAAAGTCATCTCGTATTTTATACAACTCTTGCTCCTCTTTTGCTAATTCTTTTTGTTTTGTTTGTCCTTCAAACTGAGTCATAGTAGGAGCCTTTTTTTGAAACTCCATTACTTTCTTTTCAAAAGCCGCAGACTTAGTGGAAAGTTCTTTCTCATATTTTTTTTCTCTTGCCTTAAGTTTATTGATTAATTCAGCATATAATTTGTAGTTTTTTTGTAGCGAGTCAACATTCAAATAACCTATTTGTGAATCGACTGATTCTACTTCTTCTGTTAGGATTTCTTCTTCAGTTGATTCGACATCAGGAAGCTCTTCTTCTACTTGGGTGTTGTTAGAAAACTGCAAATAATATAATATTGCTACGGCTATAATTAATATAGCATTTAATGCCAGAGATATGTTTT
>JBFIEB010000124.1:0-7713 GCA_041603555.1 Vicingaceae bacterium | reverse complement strand
GTTCCAGTGATGTAAAATATCTCAGGGTCAATCATCCATTCTAACCGATGATATTTTAAATCGTAATTGGCTGATTGAGGGACTCCTTTATTTATCGGGTTTACTTTTTTCTGATGAGCTTTCATTTCCGCTTCAATCAATTCATGATAATCTTTTTCGTGAAAAGATTGAGCAAAAAAACCAGCACTAATAACAAATAATATGAAACTAAAAATAAATTTCATCGATAGTAGACTTTCGTATAAAGTTACTTTTTATTCTTTTAAATAAGAAACTAGAATTTATATACGGAAAATCTTATCGTAAAGATGTTGATTTTTCGCTAAAATATTTTTTCGTTTTAATTTTAAGGTAGGTGTTAGCTCCCCATTATCAATAGTCCAAGGTTCACCAACCAATTCAAACCTTTTAACCTGCTCATAATTGGCAAAATCAGCATTTAATTGTTTCATCTCATCATCATAGCGGGCTATGACCTCGTTATTTTTTATCATTTCCTGATTGGTAGTATATGTAATCTTTTCTCTTTCACACCAATCTTTTAAAAATGAAAAATCAGGCTGAATAAATGCAGCCGGCATCTTCTCTCCTTCTCCTATAATCATTGCTTGTTCAACAAATCGTGATTCTTTAAATCTATTTTCCATTACCTGTGGGGCAATGTATTTACCCCCGGAAGTTTTAAAAATTTCCTTTTTTCTATCTGTAATTTTCAAATACTTTCCATCTACAAATTCACCTATATCTCCTGTATGAAAATAGCCTTTTTCATCTATTGCTTCTTTGGTTAATTCAGGTTGATTATAATAACCCTTCATTATGCTAGGACCTTTAACAATAATTTCTCCATCTTCAGCAATTTTAACATCCAAATTATCTAACACTTTTCCAACCGTTCCTATCATTGTTCCGCCAGGCAGCAAACTGTTTACTGCTATCACCGGTGATGTTTCCGATAAACCATAACCCTCCAAAACAGGTATTTGAGCAGCAGTAAACACCCTCGCTAATCTAGGTTGTAAAGCGGCTCCACCCGAAGCCAAAGCCATTACATTTCCACCTAAGGCTTCTCTCCATTTACTAAATACAAGTTTGTTGGCAATTTTCAATTTAAAATTATACCATGCTCCTCCACTTTGTATAGGATCATATTTAAGCCCTAATTCTAAGGCCCAAAAGAAGAGCTTCTTTTTTATCCCAGTTAGAGCAGTCCCTTTAGCTACAATCTTATCGTATACTTTTTCCAGTAGCCGTGGTACTGTTCCAAAAATATGTGGTTTTACTTCTTTTAAATTATCTCCAATAGCTTCAATGGATTCAGCATAATAGATAGAAACACTCTTATAAATGTATAAGTAATCTATCATTCGCTCAAATACATGACACAAGGGCAAAAAACTTATAGCTCGTTGATTATCTCCAGTAGGCAACCTATCTTCAGAGCCAAGTACATTACTCACTAAGTTCTGATGAGTAAGCATTACCCCTTTTGGGTTTCCCGTTGTTCCTGATGTGTAAATTAATGTTGCCACATCTTCTTCATTTATTTCTTTCTTGGTATTCGCTATTCCTTCCTCATTAATTTCATTAATTAATAATTCACTATAGTGCTTCTGTCCTATAATTTGGTTAAATGAATACACATACTGTAGCGAAGGAACATTATCTTTTATATTTAAAATTTTATTAAGAATTTCTTCACTAGAAATAAAAACTGCTTTAGCTCCACAATCATTTAATATGTACTCATAATCAGCTTCTGTTATATTTGGATATAATGGAACATTAATTATCCCTAACTGTTGCACAGCTAAATCAGTTAAATGCCATTCTGTCCTGTTATTAGCTATGACTGCAACTCTATCACCTTTTTGTATCCCAAGCTGTATTAAACCAGAGCTAAATTGATTGGCTTTATTTACAAAATCTTGAGTTGATAACGAATTCCATACCCCTTGTTCCTTTTGCGTAAAAGCGTCTTTTTTAGGGTTATTATCTAATTGATGATAATAAAATTCAAATAATGTTTTAATCATAGGTTATTATTAAAAAGAATTACTTTTAAGTAAATATATCAATTTATAATCAATAAGGTTGCGCTGATATATAACTTATGTTAAACACATAATTTAACTACTTTTATCTCGTTAAGTTTTAAATATTTACAACTTGTCGAAATCCTTATCCATTACAATCATTATATGTCTGGCAGTATTTACTGGTTTATCTTCATATTTTGGCACTAAATTAGATTTTGATTATAATTTCGAGAATTTCTTCCCACAAAATGATCCAGACTTAGAATACTTTTTAGAATTTAGAGAAACTTATGAAAATGATAATGATTACGTTTTAATAGCAATCGGGGATTCTGAAGGTATTTTTAATAAAACATTTCTCAATAAAGCCAACCAATTTTCTAAAGATTTAAAACAACTTAATCATGTTGATGAAGTTATTTCTCCAACCGATTTAAAACTACCTGTTTTAAATGCTTTTGGGTACATAGAAATACCGCTACTCCATATTAATAATCCCGGTAAATATAAGAATGACTCTATACGAATAACAAAATCGCCAGAATATTCTAAAACACTATTCTCTTCAGATTTTAAATCGATTTGTATTGTCATCCATAATTCACAAATAATTTCTAAAAAAGCTTCAGATGAACTTTTATCAGCTATTGAGAATTTAATAAGCAGTTATAATTTTGAAGAAGTTCATTTTGCAGGAAAAATAAGGGGGCAGAAAACGTATTTAACTAAGATGAGGAATGAAATGATTCTCTTTTTATCGATTTCAATTCTTCTAATCATTACTTTTTTATTAATCAGTTTTAGATCCGTTTTTGGTGTAGTAATACCAATGATTACTGTTTTAATAGCTATAATTGGTGTTTTAGGGATAATGCAAATTTTTGGGAAATCTCTAGATATTATGTCCACATTATTACCCACTATTTTATTTGTAGTTGGAATGTCGGATGCTGTACATATATTGAATAGGTATATCGAAGAACTTCGATCAGGGAAAGAAAAAATGGATGCCATAAAAATCACTTTCAAGGAAGTTGGAATGGCTACTTTTTTCACTTCTTTAACTACTGCTGTTGGTTTTATTACGTTAATGATGGTGACTATAAAACCCATTCAGGAATTTGGTTTATATACAGCAATTGGGGTAATTCTAGCATTTGCTGTTGCCATCATTTTATTACCTGCAACTTTATCACTCACAAAAAAGCCGAAAATTTTCCAAAATAGTTCAAATTCAATATTTTGGAATAAAATCCTCTCAAATGGGTTTTTGTTTGTACTTAAAAATCCAAGTAAAATTGTAATAGCTTATTCCATTATTTTAGTCATCTCAATTATTGGAATTTTTCAATTACAAGTTGATTACAAGCTTATAGAAGATTTGTCAGAAGATAATCCTGTACAGAAAGATTTTAGATTTTTTGAAAACAAATATTCAGGGATACGCCCTTTTGAAATGGTAATTTCCACAAAAGATAATTCTTCTATTTTTGATTATGAGGTAATAAAAGAAATGGATAAGATTGAAACGTATTTATACGAGGATTATGAAGCAGGCTTTATATTTTCATTGGTAAGTGTTATAAAATCTATCAATAAATCAACTCATAGTGGTAATTCTGAATTCTATAAAATTCCACCCAAAGAAACAAGGTATAAATCTTTATTAAAAAAGTTTAATAGAACCAATCTAAAAGATAAAATTCGGAAAATAGTGAAAGCCGATAATTCTTCCTGCAGGTTTACTGGAAAGATGGACGATATAGGTAGTAGAAGAGTAAAAAAAAGGAATGAGAAATTTGAAAAATTCTTTAAAACAAAAATAGATACCAGCCTCATTGAATATAAAATGACTGGAACAGCATTATTAGTTGATAAAAATACTGAATCGATAGCTACCAATATGATTGTTGGACTAAGTATTGCTTTTCTATTGATAGCACTATTAACAGGCTTTATATTTAAATCAATTAGAATGGCTCTGATATCAATAATTCCCAATGCAGTTCCCCTTGCTCTTATAGGAGGGTTAATGGGTTATTTGGGTACAAATATTAATATGTCTACTTCTATTATTTTTACCATTGCTTTTGGTATTGCAGTTGATGACACAATTCATTTTTTAAGTAAATTAAAGATAGAGCAAGGTAAAGGAAAGTCGTTCATTTATTCTTTAAAAAGAACTTACCTATCAACAGGAAAAGCGATTATATTGACCACTTTAATTCTTTGTGGTGGATTTATCTCTCTTATCTTTTCAGACTTTAAGAGTACTTTTTTAATTGGAAGTTATGTTGGTTTGACATTATTTATTGCTGTAATCACAGACCTTGTTTTGTTGCCAATATTATTGCTATTAACAAATGCAAAAAGAAAAAATCAATTATAAATTTTTCTCACTTTGAATCGCACCTTTAACATATTTAATCTCTTTGGTAGGAGTACCATTACTATCATATACTTTCCATACACCAATATTTTGATAATCAAATTCAGATTTATTATACATCATCTCACCTAATTCTTTTATTTTCCCGTTAGGATGATAGTAAGTTTGTGTATAAATCAATTTTTTCTTATCTGTCATTTCTAGTGTGTTTTCTGGACTTCCGTTCTCATAGTAATTTGCCTTAAACTTATAGTATTGAAATGATTTATCATATTCTTCAATAAATTCTAACGTACCATTCGGGTAAAAATCTTGCCATTTGAGAGCTTCCTGTTCAATATACACAACATCTGATTTCATCGAACCATCTTCATAGAAAGTAGTCATTTTACTTTTTTTCAAGTCTACCAGTCTAAAGTTACGCTCAACATTTCCATTCGGATAATAGTTTTTGTAAACTTTTAATTGCCCGTCAACATAAAAACCCTTATGCAATAATTGACCAGTAGTATAAAAGTCCTCTAAGTACCCATTAGCAGCATATCCATTTTGATCGTTACGAACAGTGTCTGTTCCAATCATCATATTTAATTTCTCATACATAGTTATACCATACTTCTTATCAACAACAGCATCCGGAACATAAGTGTTATTATATAGGCTTTTATCATTTAAATTATTTTGACCAAAAGCTGCCGAAATAATAATTAAACATAATATGTATAAAATGTGTTTTTTCATTTATTGATTGGAATTATTTTCCTCATTTTTAGCAAGTTTAGCAATTTTTATGCCTAAAAACCCAAAAAATACCGTCATAATTGGACTAATGATATTAAAAAAGCAGCACATCCAGTAATCTCCAGTGGCAATACCCAATACTCCAGAGTGATAAGCTCCACAGGTATTCCAAGGTATCAACGCGGAAGTAACTGTACCGGAATCTTCTAATGTTCTACTCAACACTTTTGGGTGTAAGCCTCTATCTTTATATTCTTCTGCAAACATTCTTCCTGGCACAACAATAGATAAATATTGATCTGAAGCTGTTACATTAAAAACAACACATGATGCTGCAGTTGTTGCTATTAATGACCCTGTAGATTTCGCCAATCCGATTATTGATTGTGTTATTCTTTTTAGCATACCTGATTTTTCCATAACCCCGCCAAAAATCATAGCACAAATAATTAGAAATATTGTATTTAGCATTCCACTCATACCACCAGAAGTAAGCAACTCGTTAACTAATTCATTTTCAGTAACAACTGCTATATCTGTGGTCATTGCATCAACTACAGATTTATACGAAGCCATCAAAAAATTAGTTTCTCCAGAAAGTGAAATTAATAAATTTGGTTGAAAAACAATAGCGAAAATACCACCTAATAAACTTCCGATAAATAAAGAGGGTATTGCAGGCACCTTTTTTATAATTAAGATAATAACCGCCAAAGGAACTAAAAACAACCAAGGAGTAATATTAAATTCTGAAGCAATCGCTTTTTGCAACTCTCCAACTTGCCCTACATTTCCTCCAGCATTATAGAAAAACCCAATCACTAAGAATACTATTAACGATATAATGATAGAAGGAATTGTGGTTAGTGCCATGTATTTAATATGGGTTATTAAATCTGTTCCAGCCATTGCCGGGGCTAAATTTGTTGTGTCCGATAATGGAGACATTTTATCACCAAAATAAGCCCCTGAAATAATTGCCCCCGCAATAATTCCTTTGTCAAATCCTAATACATCTCCTATACCAACAAGAGCAATTCCAACAGTTGCAACAGTGGTCCAAGAACTACCCGTTGCAATAGAAACGATGGAGCAAATTAAACAAGATGCAAATAAAAATATAGTTGGATTAAGGATGTCTAGACCATAATAAATCATGGCGGGAACCACCCCACTTAGCATCCAAGTTCCAGCTAAAGCCCCAATTAATAGTAATATAATTAATGCTGGTAATGCCGAAGTAATGCTTGATGTGATTCCTCTTAAAATTGCTGCCCAATTATAACCATTAACCCTTGCTATAAGCGCAGCAACGGCACCAGAAACCAGCAGCGCTAATTGATTAGAACCATTTAACGCACTATCTCCATAAACAAAAAGAACATTAACTACCAACAACCCAACGAGCACAAATATTGGAACAAATGACTGAAGTAATGAGGGTTTTTTTATGGTGTTCATTCAGCAAAAATTAACGGATAACAATTATAATCATTTAGAAACAATAAAGAGAACATATACTTCTTTTTATATAAAACTTATTGTTAAAAAAGTGTTGGTTAATTCTATTTTTATTTTCGAAAGAAGAGTTATCGAATCGTAAATTTGAATAATCTGTTTCCGAGCAGATAGTAAAAACTGAGACAAGGTTCAGAATTGCATATTCTGTTATGTAAGAATGTCTGAGTTCTCTATTTTTCACCTCCAGTTGCACCTGGGGGTTTTTTATTTATTTTATTCTTAACTACACAAATATATACTTTTTATATAATACGAATTTTTACCTTTAATAATTATTTATTAAAAGTGTGTGAAAAAATACTAACAACATAAATCATTCATTATCAATAACTTATTGTTTCTATTTAATTGTTAAGAAAATGTTGGTTAAATAATATTTTTATTTTCTAATCTAATTTAACGCCTAACAAAACCTGGGGTGTCAAACATTTTGTATCAAACCCCTCGAGGGCCCCTTTACTATAAAATACAAATAAAATCTTAGAATTCATTTATTATCTCTTATTCTCATTTTTTATCATTTCATTTTTGTAAAAATGTGCAATTACTACAGCACACTTCTTTTTTCTAGAAGATTTTGTATTAGACCAATGAGAAAAAATCAAAAGATACTATCAGTCGCAGTTGCAATGTTTGCAATTGTTGGAATGATGGGAATATTTGGCAATCAAGTCTTTGCAGATCCAGCACCAGAAGGTACAGAAAAGGTATATCAATTTAACCTAATTGCTAGACCAAATGAATTTACTGGCAACTGTGGATCGGGAGATAGATTGTTTGTCGAAGCCGATGATCGTCATGCACATATTGATGTTGTTGGCGGTACACAATGGGATGTTACTGACTGTAACGCAACTGGCAAAAATCATGGAGAATTAACCGTAGATGGAACAGGAACTTTCGCGGTCTATGCAATCGCACATGGAAAACCTGATACAGGCCTTGATGTTTGTGCTGATTTACGAACAGTCCATGAAGAAGACGAATTACTTGGTGAAGAACATGAATGTCTTGTTGGCACCT
>JBFIEB010000123.1:0-7729 GCA_041603555.1 Vicingaceae bacterium | reverse complement strand
GGATAAATTGTCAGTTGGAGGATCTATATTCTATGATTTCACTTCTTATAGTGCTTTTAATGGAACTTCTTTTGATGCTGGATCTGGATTGGATAATATAGGTTATTCAGCCAATTTTAAATACAAAGTATCAGAAGGACTTTCAATTGAAGGAGAGATTAGGCTAAACGATAGAAATCCTTACAATCAAAATTTTATGCCATTTTCTAGCGGATATATGGGAATGGGAAACTCTTTCTTTAATCAATAGATTTTACTCATTTTCAAAATCTAGACTAATAGAATTCACACAATATCTTAAACCACTATTTGTTGGACCATCATTAAACACATGGCCTAAGTGAGCATCACAATTAGCGCAAACAATTTCAGTCCTAATCATTCCATGTGTTTTATCTAAAACTTCTCTGATTTTACCTTTTGCAATTTCATTGTCAAAACTTGGCCATCCACAGCTGGTATCAAACTTTGAATCTGACGCAAATAATTCTTCACCACAGCCTTTACATCTATAAATACCGTTATCATTATGAATGTAATACTTTCCTTGAAAAGGCATTTCCGTGCCCTTTTCTCGCATTACTCTATATTCTTCAGGAGTCAGAATATTTTCCCAATCTTTGTTAGAAGTACTCATAAAGTCTTTAATTTCGCAATATAAAATTACGGATTATGTTAACATTACTTTCTCCCGCTAAAAAATTAAATGAAGAAAAGCAATCGCTTAATAATTGTTCTTCTCCAATTTTTGTGGAAGAATCTGAAAAGTTGATAATACCCTTAAGAAAATATAACGCTAAAAAATTAAGTAAACTAATGGGGATTAGTTCTGCCTTAGCTGATTTAAATGTTGAGCGTTATTTAAACTGGAATACAGATCATACAAAAAATGTAAATCCGGCTGTACTAACTTTTAATGGAGAAGTTTATGCAGGACTAAATGCAATTTCTTTCTCAACTAAAGAAAAGGATTATGCACAAAATAACCTAAGAATATTATCTGGATTATACGCTTTGCTAAGACCTTACGATTTGATTCATCCTTACAGATTAGAAATGGGAACAAAACTTAAAGTAGGGAAGAAAAAGAATTTGTACGAATTTTGGGGAGATAAAATTGTGAATGAAATTAATAATATTACGAATAATCAGAAGGAAAATGTGTTGGTTAATTTGGCATCAACAGAATATTTAAAATCGGTTAATCAGAAAAAATTAAAAGCTACTATCATAACACCTACATTTAAGGATTTTAAAAATGGACAATATAAATCCATTATGGTTTATGCAAAGAAAGCGAGAGGTATGATGGCTTCATACATTATTAAGAACAGTATAGAAAAAGTTGAGAATTTGAAAGGGTTTGATACTGATGGATATTGTTATAATGCTGATGCTTCAACTAAAACAAGCATAGTTTTTTATAGAGGTTAAATGAAAGAAGTTGGTCAAACATTAGAATTAGAGGCTGTAAAAGATATGCCTCAAGGAATCTATTTAATTACAGATGAGGGTAATGAAATTTTATTACCCAACAAATATGTTCCTGCCGATTTGAAAATAGGAGATAAGATTGAGGTGTTCATCTATACCGACTCTGAAGATAGACCCATTGCTACCACACTTGAACCAAAAATAAAGTTAAATACGTGTGCTTTTTTAAAAGCGGTAGATGTAAATCAATATGGGGCATTTTTTGATTGGGGAATGGAAAAGGATTTGCTGGTACCTTTCTCAGAACAGTTTGTAAAGGTTAATACTGGCAAACGTTATATGATATACTTATACAAAGATGAAGTGACTAATCGTATGGTTGGAACCACTAAAATGGGTAAGTTTATTAGGGCTAACAAATTGGAAATAAAAACTGGTGAGGAAGTAGAATTATTGGTAAGTGGCGAAACAGATATAGGATATAAGGTTATTGTAAACAATAAACATTACGGCATGGTTTTTAAAAATGAAGTTTTTAAAACCATAAAAATAGGCGAACAGCATAAAGGATATTTACAACGAGTTAGGGCTGACAATAAATTGGATATTACATTGAATAGCTCTAGTTTGTCAGATGTTGAATTGTTATCAAATAAGATTTATGAACGTTTACTGAAAGAAGGTGGTAACCTTAATTTTTCGGATAAAAGTGCCCCAGAAATTATATATAAAGAGTTTCAGGTAAGTAAGAAAGCCTTTAGACGTTCGGTAGGCTTGCTTTACAAAGAGCGAAAGATTCTTATTACTCCTGAAAATATTACTTTGATAGATTAAGAGTTTTTCTCTTCAAAACCGGCAACAATTTCATCTAAAGATTTTCCTTGTAATTTGATAGATTCTTTTGCACTTTCAATAAAAGGGCTGTCAGGATATTTATCAATAAATTCTTGGTAAGTAGCTTTTGCCAACTCATCTTCATGGAGCATATCACCTATAATCATCGCCTTATAGAATAGGGCAAGACCAGCTTTTTCATGTTTAGGATCTCTTTCTATAAGGTTGTTAAAATGCTTAATCGCAATGTGCGGTTTGTTAAGAGATTTGGCTATTTCTCCAGCCCTAAATTGAATGTCTTTAGAGTCAGATTCAAAACTGTGAAACTTAATATAATCTTCATAGGCCGCCAATAATTTGGTAGCGTATTCAGCATTAAAGTTTAAACTATCCTTAAAAAGTAGTGTGGTGTATTTGTCAATTTCTGAAACACGTTCCTCAAAAGTATCAATCGGATCTACAACCTCTTCGGCTCCGTCAATCTGAATGTCTGGGTTTTCAGAACAAGAATAGATTACAAAGCTAAATACAAATAAGTAAATAATATTTTTCATAATAGTTTAGTGTTTTGCTTTAACTAAAGGAAATTTCATTCGGTAATTTACCTTAATATTTCCTTTGGCAATATCATTTAATTTTCCTTTAATTAACCGTTTTCTTAATGGATTTATTTTATCGGTAAACAAAGTTGCTTCAATATGGTCATACTCATGCTGAATAATTCGTGCGCCTATACCATCTAACGTCTCTTCTACTAATTCAAATTTTTCGTTGTAATATTCAATGGTCACATCAGGTTGCCTACTCACGTCTTCTCTAATTCCAGGAATGCTTAAACACCCTTCTTCAAACTTCCATTCCTTGCCGGATTCTTCTACTATTATCGGATTAATAAAAATACGTTTAAAATCAGCAAGTTCTGGGTGTTCGTTCTCCTCATTAAATCCTGAAGCATCTACAATAAACAAACGAATGGATTTCCCTATTTGAGGAGCAGCTAATCCAACACCTTTAGCAGCATACATTGTCTCAAACATATCCTCAAGAAGTAAATCTAAATCAGGATAATCTTGATCTATTTCTTCAGTTTCTTTTCGTAAAACTGCATCTCCGTATGCTACAATTGGTAAAATCATATTACAAAAGTAATATTATTTTTTGTTCCTTTGCCAATGATAATATATGTACGGTTTAGATTTTTTGATTAACGGTTGTATGAGATATTTTTTGGTTGGAATAATAACAATTATGTTAATTGCTTGCGAGCATAATCCTCCAGTAAAACAAGAAATTATTGTGGACGGTTTTGCTCAGGGAACTACTTACAAAGTGAGATACTTAAGTCTAGACGGGGTAAACCATCAACGAGCTATTGATTCTTTATTAATTGAGATAGACAACTCTATGTCTACTTATAATAAGAATTCAATTATATCTGATTGGAATAATAATAATTCTGGTGCTGAAATATTTATAGATAGGAATTTTGAAAATGTATTTAAGATTTCGTTAAAAGTAGAAAAAGAAACTTCAGGTTTATTTGATCCAACAGTTGCTCCATTAGTAAATACCTGGGGTTTTGGGTTTGAAAAAGCAAATGAAATGGACTCTTCTATTATTGATACAATTTTATTAGATGTCGGTATGCATCAGCTTAGTTTATCTGATGGGACAGCCAACTTTATTTTAAAATCTAACCCTGATTGTAAATTGGATTTCAATGCTGTAGCGCAAGGTTATACAGTAGATGTTTTAGGTGAGTTATTAGAAGCTAGAGGAATTACTAATTATTTAGTCGAAGTAGGAGGTGAGTTAAAAGCGAAAGGAACTAATATGCAGGATACCCTGTGGAGAATAGGAATAGATAGGCCATTACCAAATTTAGCAGCAAGAGAAATTGAAGCCATAGTTAATCTAGATAACAAGGCATTAGCAACTTCAGGAAATTACCGTAAGTTTTACGAAAGAGACGGAAAAAAATATTCTCATACGATTAACCCTAAAACAGGATACCCTGTGGAGCATAATTTATTGAGCGCAACTGTTGTAACAAAAGAATGTGCTTATGCGGATGCTTATGCTACTGCTTTTATGGTGATGGGATTAGATAAGAGTAAGGAATTTTTGGTTGAACATAAAGAGTTGGAAGCATTACTAATTTATGGCGATGAAACAGGTGGTTTACAGACTTTTATTACTGATGGCTTAAAAGAATTTATTGAGCTAAATCCAGATAAAAAATAGATGTAACGGTTATTTTTGTCGTTCAACTTGTTTTTTAACAAATAATTCGGAAGATTTGTATACACTTTTAACTAAACTAAAAACCAAAAAGAAGGAAGATGGAAGGAACAGAAAACAATAAGAGCAATGAAAACAATAGAGATGAGGTATTTTCTAAGGCGGTAAGAGCAGGGAAGAGAACTTATTTTTTTGATGTAAAGGCAACGAGAGCAGAGGATTATTATCTTACAATTACTGAAAGTAAGCGAAGGTTTAACAATGAAAGTCAAAAATTTTACTTTGAAAAACACAAATTGTTTTTATACAAAGAAGATTTTGAGAAATTTTCAGGAGGATTGGAAGAGTCTGTTGCAAAGATTAAAGAACTGAAAGCAGAACAAGGGGAGGAAGTAGTAGAAAAAGTAGCTACAGAGTTTTCTGATGTAAGTTTTGATGATTTAGGAAGTAATGCTCCTAAAGAGGATGCAGCAGCAGAATAACTTGATTATAATATTAATAAAAGGGCTACTCATTTTTAGTAGCCCTTTTTTATTACTTTAAATTAGTTGAAGAAATTAATATAAGAATCGGCTGCTTTGATATGAACTCCTTGAGGGAATTCACCATGAACTATTAAGGCATTTTTATGATGATGTTCTAATTCACTTAGCTTAGTTCTATTTAACAGAATTACAGTAGAATGACCATGATGATCCGTTTTGTCTAGAATGGTTTCTTCATTAAAATCACATTGCCAATGTGTTTCAGCCATTTCTTCTTGATAAGCAACTTCTACTGTTGGCATTTTAAAATAATGATGTTCGCCAATTCCTTCAAAATCAAAAACTAAGCGTAACAAACCACTATCAAAGACTAAATCTTCATCTGATAACCCTAAGTCTTTAAATGATAATTTTCCTGCTGAAGGTGATGAAAAATTGACTTTAACTTCACCTTGGTTTAACTCTATTGTTTGACTCATATATCTATTCAATTGATTAATAACTGGTATAAAGTTATCTTCAAATCAAATAAGGAGACTTGACATAAGTCAGTTGAACGATTGTTATATGACAAATAGAATTACTTTTTCGCTTTAATTAAGACAGTAAACTCAAGCTCATCATCAACGGCACTTTGTTTTATCCAATTACTCAATTTGAGTTTCCACTTTTTTCTCGAAATAATAAAAGTAGGAGCATTTGCTGCGAAGTTATTTCCAGCGATTTTAAAATCAGTTTTAAACTCAATTTGATTGGTTATACCTTTTATGGTTAAGTCACCGATTAACTTACCAGAAGAATATCCTTTAATCACAAATTTTGCCGTTGGATGTGCGGCTACATTATAAAAGGTCTTACCACTTATATCATCAACTATATCCTTTTGTTTATTCTTGTCATCAGTGTCCGTAACAAGAATTCCCTTCATATCAATAATGAATTCACCGCTAGTTATTGCTCCATTATTGACTACGATATTTCCAGATGCTATTTTAACGAAACCACTGTGTTCTCCATTAACTTTAGTACTTCTCCATTTTAAACTACTTTCTTTGGTGTTAACTTGGAAATTTTGAGCATTAATATTAAAAGGTATCAATACGATTAAGCTAAATAAGATTAAGATATTTTTTTTCATGACTTTGAGTTTTTTATAAACTTAAGTCAAGATCTTTGCCAAAAATCTGATATTAATCAGCTTATGGAATTTATCAAGTGAATTGTCAAATTGCAGACTTACTTCTTCTTAAAAGCATTAATGGCATTCTTAGTAAAATCAGACAACACCAATTTTCCGCTAATGGCAGCACGCTCAGCCAATAATGTGTCCCAGTTTTCGGTACCTGTCCAAAACACTTCTTTCAACATGGACATTGCTTCTGGATTTGAATTGGCCAGTTTTTTGGCTAAAACAGTAATGGCTTCATCCATTTGTGCTACATCATCAAATGTTTCAGCATATAACCCTTTTTCTCTTGCCCATTCTGCGGTGTACCATTCGGTAGCGTTAATGGCCATCATACTCATTACTGAAGTTCCAACTTTACGTTCTACAGCTGGTCCTACTACGAATGGTCCAATACCTATAGCTAATTCACTTAATTTAACAGATGCAAATTTGGTTGCGTAACAAAAATCAACGGCACTAGCCATTCCAACTCCACCACCAACTGCTTTACCTTGTACTCGACCAATTATTAATTTCGGACATTTACGAGCAGCATTGATTACATTGGCAAAACCAGAAAAGAATTTTTCTCCAGTTTCTAAATCATTAATAGAAATTAACTCATCAAAACTAGCTCCTGCACAAAATGTCCTATCTCCAGCTGATTGAAGTATAATGACTTTGATAGCTTCATTGTTTCCAGCTTCAATGATGGTATTGGATAGTTTATTTAAAATTTCTCCAGGTAAAGAATTACTCATTGGATGAAAAAACTCGATGGTTGCGATTCCATTGCCATTAACATCAATTTTTACTGAACCCTGATCTGTTGATACTGTCATTCCTCTTGATCTTCTGAAAATGTTAATATATATCCATTATTATCAATTACTGAAAATTCAATGGTATTGTAAAAAGTACTATCCAATTCTGAAATAATTTCTACTTCATTGTTAAAAAATTCTTCGTGTATTTCAGTTACTCTATCCACTTTAATGTAAAAGGTTAATCCACCACCAGGTTTTTCGCCTTGTAATCTAGGAACACCTTCTTTCAAACTTTTAGTAGATTGGAACATGATGACAACCTCATTTCTTTTTACCATTGCCCAATCCAATTTTCCAGTTTCTGGAACCGTCATCAAAAGTGTAAACCCTAAAACATCGGTATAATATTCGATGGTTTCTTCAACATCGTTTACCATAAGGTTTGGTGTAAGTGATTTTAGCATAGTTTCTAAAGTTTGCAAAGTTAAAAGTTTCTAAAGTTAAAAAGTAAGAGATATTAATGCTTTGCGCTTTATGAACTTTTAACTTTTTGCTGTTTTTAATCTTGATTTTTAAATTTAATCATTGTTAATATTGTAGCTAAAGCTACCGTTTCCCCAGTTTCATCATAAACATCAACTAAGAATTTTACGATTCCTTTTTTGATGTCTTCCCCTTTCCCCAGTTCTTCTCCCTCAGGAGCTACTTTTTTCTCTTGAGGTATTTTTTCTTTCGCTGTAAATCTAACGCCTATTGTCATTCCTGGATAAACAGGTTTTGTAAATCGGCACTCATCTATT
>JBFIEB010000122.1:0-7739 GCA_041603555.1 Vicingaceae bacterium | reverse complement strand
TATGAAAAAACTAAAGATGGTTATATTGTAGCAACTACTGCTTATTTGTATCAGTTACAATGGACTGATTCTATGTCTGCTGTATTCTATCAAGATTTATGGGTAGATGCTGGGACAGATGATGCTATAAGACTAGAAAGATTTGAAGCTTTTAATAATTCTGATTTGTTTGAGTTAAAGTTATTAGGGTTTCAAAAATCTAAATCTTTTATCGCTGGCTTAAGTAAGAATGCTACGGATGTAGAGGCTGTTGTTAAAGGAGCAACAATTAAGTCTATTGATGCAGTATATGCAAAACTTCAAAAAAAATTCGAATCATTTAGAACTAAAACACCATTAACAAGTGCAAAACCTTTGGGTGCTAAGATTGGGCTAAAAGAAGGGTTAGAAGGAGGGGATAAATATGAAGTGCTTGAAAAGACAGTTGATGCTGAAGGAAAAGTGAAGTGGAATAGAAAAGGAGTAATAAAAGTGGATAAAACCAAAATATGGAACAATCAGTACAATGTTGGAGATGGAGAACAATTAGATGAAAATGGTGAGCCAATAAAATCTAATGGGGTTGAATTTACACACTTTAAAGGAGGTAAAGGTTATTATCCTGGGATGTTATTAAGACAAATAAATTAAATTAAATATAACTAAATCATAATACTATGAAAAACGTAATAACAAAAGCAAGTATCCTTACCATGGTCTTTCTTGCATTCGCGCTAACATCTAGTGCACAATTGAATAAAACGAAGAAAGCTCAGGCAGATACTGAAGCTTGGAAATATGAAATAGAATGTGTTGGTATTGGTAAACCCGGAACCAAAGTCATCAAAGTTTGGTCTTATTCAAAAAAGGCTAACGTAGCAACTAAGCAAGCTAAGAAAAATGCAGTACATGGGATTATTTTCCAAGGATATGCTGGTGGAGGCCAAGGTTGTACAACTCAAAAACCTCTAGTAAGTGATCCATCTATTGAACAACAAAAGAAGGAATTCTTTGATAACTTCTTTGATTTTGAAGGTGGAAAATACATGAAATTTGTTTCGCATTCTGGAGATTCTACTCCTGAAGTAATTGGGGTTAAAATAAAAGGGTACAAATACAAAGTAGGGGTTGTTGTTACTGTAATGACAAGTAATTTAAGAAAAGATTTAGAAGCTGCTGGAGTTGTAAAAGGATTATCATCAGGATTTTAAAAACATAAACTATGAAAAAATTAACATTAATACTAGGTGCTGCATTTAGCATAGCTGTTATAAGCACTGTAATTACTTCTTGTGGAAGCACGCAAATGAGAGGTGGAGGAAACTATACTTATGAAACTGAATGTATGGGTGTTGAGGGTGATGGAACTCAAACGGTTAAAGGTTGGGGCAGTGGAAGAAATAGAGAGGATGCTGTTGAACAAGCTAAGAAAAATGGATTAAGAGACGTTTTGTTTAAAGGAATTCAAAGTACTAAAGGTTGCAATGTTAAGCCGGTGTTATTTGATCCAAACATTAGAGATAAGAAAGAAGATTATTTTAATGCTTTCTTTGCTGATCAAGGTCCTTATACTGAATTTATAACAGCAGAGGATGGATCTGATTTGCATTTTTCAGTGGTTGCTGGAAGAAAAAAAGCTGGCGATCAGGTTACTTATGGAGTTATTATTAGAGTACAAAGACCAAAGCTTAAAGAAAGAATGATCCAAGATCAAATAATGCCTAAATAAAAATTAAAACTAAACACTAACAAAAACAATAAAATAAAATAATTATGAAAAAGACATTACTACTATGTAGCCTTATTATAGCTGGAATTACAGTAAGTTTCGGACAGGCTAAAAAACCAACCATTATGGTTGTCCCAAGTGATAACTGGTGTAACCTTAATGGTTATATGATGGAATTTGATAACCAAGGAACTAAAGTTAAAGTGCCAGATTATAAAAAAGCAATGCAAGAAAATACTGAAGTACTTCTTGTTATTTCTTCAATAAATGGGATGATGGCAGAAAGAGGTTTTCCGTTAAAAAACTTAGAGTCAGCATTAAAAACATTAGAGTCTAATTCTGCAGAAAATGCCATGAGAACTTCAAAATCTGGGGGTGAAGTAGCTGAAAGTCCGATTGACATGTTGAAGCAAGTTGCAAAGGCAGATATTATTATGCAATTAACTTGGAAAGTAAATAAAACAGGACCAAAAAAATCTATAACATTTATTTTACAAGGATTAGATTCGTACACAGACAAGCAAATTGCAAGTGCTCAAGGAACTGGTGCTCCTTCTATGTCTGCTGAAGTATCAACCTTGTTATCTGAAGCAGTAACTGCTCACATAGATAATTTTAATACTACTTTACAGACATATTTCGATGATATGTTTGAGAATGGAAGGGAAGTTATCGTTAGAATTCAGACTTGGGATGACTGGGATGGTGATTTAGAAAGTGAAGATTATGGTGATGACGAACTTGGCGCGCTTATTGAGGGGTGGATGGAAGAAAACACTGTAAAAGGAAGATTTAGCACTACAGATATGACTGAAAGCATGGCACTTTTTGAGCAAGTAAGAATACCTCTTTACGATGCAAAAGGTAGAGCTATGGATACAAGAAAGTTTGCCAAAGGACTTAGTAAGTACTTAAAAGCGGAGCCATTTTTAATTCCCAACAAATTAGTGATGAAAGGTCTTGGTAGAGCAACAATTATACTTGGTGGAAAATAAACTTAAAACTAAAAGAAAATGAAAAAATTAAATGTATTAGTGCTTTCAACAATATTATTGTTGAGTTCTACTATAACTTTTGCGCAGGATGCTGCTTCAAAGGATGAAAACAGAATCATGTTAACTGCATGGGTTCCTCCAACTATTGAAGGAATGCCTGCTGTTTCAAGAAAAAGCTTAGAAAACAAATTGAAACAGATAGTGACTAAGAATGGATTAGGTGGGAGTCCTTATAATACTAGATTTATTGTTTCTGCTAATGTAACGGTGAGTACAAAGGATATTACTCCCACAGCTCCACCAATGCATGCGTACACACTTGATGTGACGTTTTACATAGGAGATGGTTTTGAAGGAACTATGTTTTCTAGTGCAAATCTAACTTGCAAAGGTGTTGGGAAGAATGAAACCAAAGCTTATAATGCTGCGTTAAAAAACGTTAGCACAAGCAATCCAGCTCTTGCGGCTTTTGTAAAAGAAGGTAAAGAAAAAATTATCAAGTATTATAAAGATAATTGTGACTTGATTATTAAAGAGGCAAATACCTTGGCTGATCAACAAAAGTATAAGGCTGCAATATTTAAGCTTTCTGCTGTACCTAGTGCTTGTGAAGAATGCTATACTAAAGCAATGAATGCTATTAAACCAATTTTCCAAAAACAAATTGATTTGGATTGCAAGGAGAAATTGCAAAAAGCTACTGGTATATGGAATGCTGGTCAGGACATGGCATCTGCAGAGGAAGCAGGAGCTATGTTGGCTTCTATCAATCCAGATGCAGCATGTGCCAGTCAAGCAAGGAGTTTGAGTAATAAAATTGCTGCAAAAGTGAAGCAAATAGATGCAAGAGAATGGAAATATACCGTTAAGGAACAACAGCAAGAGAGTGAAAGAATTGCAGCTGTAAGAGCTATAGGTGTTGCTTATGGTAAAGGACCAAAAGCTAATGTTACTTATAAATCTCTTTGGTAAGATTTTTGATAGCGTAGCGTGAACTTAATTAAACATTATATCATGAAAAAACTAATACTTGTCACCTTAATCATTACTGGATTTGGAGCAAAAGCTCAACATGATGTCAGTCTTGATGTACTGGGTTTTGCCTTTTCGAAATATGGATTGGGTTATGAATATGCTATTAATAGCAATAATTCAGTAGGAATTAACTTTAATATATCTTCAAAAAATATGTTTGACGATGGTATTGCAAATAATCTTTACAGTGCAGCAGAGGATGGGGATTATAAGTATTCAGAAATGAACATTATTCCTGAATATAAATACTTTATGACTCCTAATAAAGGTAATGATGGAATTTATATTGGAATATATGGAAAATACAGGAGTTCAAGTTCCACTGGAAATAGTTATTTCGTTTCAGATATTACCAATGTCAATTTTGGTACAACTGGAACTACGGACGTTTCAACTACAGGAATATCTTTGGGAGCAATGCTTGGGTATAAATGGCAAACAACTGGAGCATTGTTTTTGGAAGTAACAGCTGGTGTTGGAAAGTTTCTAATGAGTGATGTTACTGTAAGTGATGCTATTGCTGAAGATTTGACTGAGGCAGATTTTAATCGTGATGATTATGTTCCTTACATTGGAAACACTTTAGCTGTTGATCTTAGATTGGCTGTTAAAATTGGTTTAAGGTTTGGAGGGGGAAGTTCTTCCGAATAAAATAATCTTTAAATACATAAAAAAAGCTCACTTTTTAGTGAGCTTTTTTTATGATTAAAATTCTAAATTCAATAAATCTATAGCAGATCGTATAGATATTAAAAGATTTATCTTTTCTGATTCCTCAGATTCAATTGCTTCATCTAAATCAAACTTTAGATCTTCTATTTCGGTTTCTTGAAACGTACTATCATAATTATCAATAACACTTAGTACTTCTATTCCTACTAAATAATCACCCTTAATTGCTTCTTTAACAAGAGCAGCTATATGTTGACTACTGTCTAGGCTTGACTGCCAAAATATGGAAATTAATATAGGTTTCAGCTCAATATATTTGCCACTTATAATTACCGAAATTAATCCTTCTACCACAGATTGGTCTTTTAAATCAAATAAAAGACTCGTTATTTCGCTTCTAATAGCTGCATTTTGTGTAGACGAAAGCGTATCAATTAATGGGAGAATAGCTTCTTTCTTGCCATGAACTCTTAATTGTTTCAGAGCATTAAAAACCTTTTTTTCTTCTAAAGAAGAAATGTCTTTAATAATATTATTTAATCGATTGTTTGATTTTGATTTATCCATTTATACAGCAAAAGAAAAGCCCACTAAAAAGTGAGCTTTTTAATAATATCATTACTTTGTTAATAGTATATCAATCTTCTAACTTTAGCAATATATTTAGCTAAGCGAATTACTTGTTTTGTGTATCCAAACTCATTGTCATACCAAACATATAAAACGATGTTTTTCTTGTCGGTTGAAACTATTGTAGCGTTGCTATCAAAAACAGAGCAGCATGTATTTCCAATAATATCATTAGAAACCAATTCTGGGTCATTTTCATATTTGATTTGATTCACTAAGCCACCTTCTAAAGCAGCTTTTCTAACAATCTCATTAACGTCATCGACAGACGTATCTTTTGAAATATTAAGATTTAAAATGGCTAAAGATCCATTTGGCGTAGGAACTCTAACAGCATTAGCAGTTAGTTTATCTTTTAGGCTTGGAATTACTTTAGTAACAGCATTTCCAGCACCAGTAGATGTTATAACCATATTAATTGCTGCAGAACGACCTCTTCGGGGTTTTTTGTGCATATTGTCCAATAAGTTTTGATCGTTTGTATATGCATGAACTGTTTCAATATGTCCTTTAACGACACCTAGTGAATTTTCTATGGTATATAAGATAGGCGCAATAGCATTTGTTGTGCAAGAGGCAGCAGAAAAAATATTTTCATTTTCTAAATCTAAATCATCTTCATTAATTCCATACACGATATTAGGTATTTCCTTGCCAGGGGCGGTTAGCAATACCTTGCTAACACCATTTGCTTGTTTGTGCCTGCTTAAGGATGCTCTATCGTTGAATATGCCAGTATTATCTATAATTAAAGCATCATTAATCCCGTATGAAGTGTAATCAATATCTTCTGGATTTTTCGCCTCAATCATTTTTACAATTTGTCCATTAATAATTAAAGCTTTACCTTCTAAGTCTATTTCCACATTCCCAAAAAATTCACCGTGGACAGAGTCATTTGTTAATAAAGCTGCCCGTTTAACTATGGTAGCATCAGTTACGTTTCGTGTAACAATTGCTCTTAACCTTAATTGTTGACCTTTTCCAGCTTGTTTTACTAATTCTCTTGCGGCTAATCTCCCAATTCTACCAAAACCATAAAGGACAACATCTTTAGGAACTATATTGTGATCATCAGAATTTTCAAAGCCAGCTAACTTATCATTTAAAAAGTCAGTTCTAGAGCTGTATTTTTCTTTTTCAATACTCCATTCATTAGCAAGTTTTCCTATATCCAACTTCGAAGGAGCAATATTTAATTTAGTAATTTCTTCAGCCAAGGCAGCAGTGTCATGAATACTGACCAGATTATAAGTAATTGTCTTTGCCTTTTTGTGTAGCTTAAGAATTTCTGAAATACTTTTATCAACTAAAGGGTTTCTATACAAAACAAGTTCAATTGATTTCTCATACATTAAATACCCAATCGAACTTATCAGGCTTACGGTTGACTTTTCATCATCAACATATTCGTTTAATTTTTTCTCGTATGCTGTTCTGTTAATATCTAACACTTCCATTTAAATTTTATCCTAAATATGATTTTAATAATTTACTTCTTGATGTGTGTCTTAATCTTCTGATTCCTTTTTCTTTTATTTGCCTCACTCGTTCTCTTGTTAAGCCAAATTTTTCTCCAATTTCTTCCAAAGATAAAGGATGGGGAATCGCAATTCCAAAAAATAATTTTATTACATCTCTTTCCCTTTCTGTTAAAGTGGATAGAGATCTATCTATTTCTTTTTGTAAAGATTCATTTAATAAACTAATGTCGGCTTTTGGAGAATTACTATTTGACAACACATCTAACAAAGTACCATCTTCTCCATCTTTAAAGGGGGCATCCATAGAAACATGTCTTCCCGAAATCTTTTGAGATTCTGTTACCTTTTCCTTTTCAATTTCTAAGCATTCTGCTATCTCATCTGCAGAAGGTTCCCTTTCAAATTCTTGTTCTAATTTAGAAAAGGTTTTATTAATCCTATTTAAAGAGCCCACTTGATTTAAAGGAAGCCTTACAATTCTAGCTTGTTCTGCTATTGCTTGTAGTATAGATTGACGAATCCACCATACAGCATATGAGATAAATTTAAAACCTCTTGTTTCATCAAACCGTTGAGCAGCCTTTATTAAACCTAAATTGCCTTCATTTATTAAATCAGGAAGGGTAAGCCCTTGGTTTTGGTATTGTTTAGACACCGAAACAACAAACCTTAGATTGGCTTTTACTAATTTTTCAAGAGCAACTTGATCTCCTTGTTTAATTTTTTGAGCTAATTCTACTTCATCTTCAGCAGTAATTAAATCTTCTCTGCCTATTTCCTGTAAATATTTGTCTAACGATGCACTATCACGATTTGTAATAGATTTGGTAATTTTTAATTGCCTCATACCTTTGCTTTAAGTTTAATTTGATAGGACTACAAATTTACCCATCTTTTCTATTTAAATCAATAGTAAAATAACTAAATAGAAAAGTTATTTTTTATCGATTAAAAGTATTTATTAGTCTAATTTTTATGACTGCTCGTATAGTATACAATAAAAAAGCCTCGATTTTTTATCGAGGCTTTTTAGGTTGCAAAATAAAAATTGCAATTATTTTTTGATTATTTTCTTTTCTTTAATTCTTGCTGATTTACCAGTTCTTTCTCTTAGGTAGAAAATTCTGGCTCTTCTAATATTACCATGTTTGTTAACTTCTATTTTTTCAATGAAAGGAGAAGCTAAAGGAAATATCCTTTCGACACCAACACTGC
>JBFIEB010000121.1:0-7759 GCA_041603555.1 Vicingaceae bacterium | reverse complement strand
GCAAGAATATGTGCTTTTTTTGAAAGATTAATCGATTTTCGAATAATGTAATTTTTACGTTTTTCTATTTCGTTAATTACAGCCGTTCCATCATCTTCTTTTTCTAGTTTAACATTGTCTCCAACGGCAATAGGATTGGTCGTTCTTATTCCTTGTAAACGAAATTTTCCTTTAATGCGCGCCTCTATTTGCTCGCCATTTTCCAAACGAACAGAATACCAACTTCCCGTAGATTTTGTTACAACACCTTTCATATAATAAAATCAAAAATAAAATTTATAATTGAGTATCTTCGTCAAATAATTTAGAAAGAGGAAAGACAAAATGTCAATTGAGGTAAAAAATGTAACAAAAATTTATGGAAAGCAAAAAGCATTGGATGACGTTTCTTTTGTTGTTGAGCCTGGACATATTGTTGGGTTTTTAGGGCCTAATGGTGCTGGAAAGTCTACTATGATGAAAATTATTACATGCTTTATTCCTCAAACAGCTGGAGATGTTAGTGTTTGTGGTTATGATGTAATTGAAACCCCTATTGACGTTAAAAAACAAGTAGGATATTTACCAGAACACAACCCTTTATATTTAGACATGTATGTTAAGGAATATTTGGATTTTATTGGGGGGGTTTATAAAATTGATAATAGGAAGGCCAGAGTAAAAGAAATGATTGACATCGTAGGTCTTGGTGTTGAACAAAACAAAAAAATAGGGGCATTATCTAAAGGCTATCGTCAAAGAGTTGGATTAGCACAGGCAATGATTCATGATCCCAAAGTTCTAATTTTAGATGAGCCAACTACAGGTCTGGATCCAAATCAACTAGAAGAAATAAGAGGTTTAATTAAGAACATCGGAAAAGAAAAAACCATTATGCTTTCTACACACATTATGCAGGAGGTTGAAGCGATTTGTGATAAGACAATTATTATCAATCAGGGTAAAATAGTTGCAGACGATAAAACGAAAAATTTACACCATCAACAAAAAAAAGAAATAATCTTGTCAGTTGAGTTCGACAAACCAATAGACGTAAAAAAATTAAAGGAAATAAAAGGAGTTATTCAAGTAAAAAACAAACAAAATAATAGTTGGGTTTTTGAGGTTACTGCCGAAGCAGATAGGAATAATATTTTCCAATTTGCAATTGAACAAGATTTAGTTGTGTTAACAATGCAAAAAGAAACGGACAGTTTAGAAGCGATTTTTAAAAAATTAACAACTTAGCTTGATTTATTTTTCATGTTCTTTTGTTAGAACTAAAAAAAATACGATTTTTGACAATCATAAATAATTGTGGAATGATTTGGCTGCTTGCAACCACAGAAAAAAAAGCTAAAATGTGTCTTGCACAAAATAGCTTTCAGCCACCATTCCTTTTTAAGTAAAACTATATAATATGGCATATTTATTTACATCCGAATCTGTTTCAGAGGGGCATCCAGACAAGGTAGCTGATCAAATTTCAGATGCTTTAATTGATAATTTTTTAGCTTTTGACAAGGACTCTAAAGTAGCGTGTGAAACATTGGTTACAACAGGGCAAGTTGTGCTAGCCGGAGAAGTTAAATCTAAAACTTACCTAGATGTTCAAAAAATAGCTAGAGATGTAATTAATAAGATTGGTTATACAAAAAGTGAGTACATGTTTGATGGGAATTCTTGTGGTGTATTTTCTGCAATACATGAACAATCTCCTGACATAAATCAAGGTGTAGAAAGAAAGAAAAAAGAGGATCAAGGAGCAGGAGATCAAGGGATGATGTTTGGTTATGCAACTAACGAATCTAAAAGTTATATGCCTTTACCTTTAGAAATTTCTCACATCCTTTTACAAGAATTAGCAGCTTTAAGAAGAGAAAACAAAGAAATAAAATATTTACGTCCAGACTCTAAATCTCAAGTTACTATTGAATATGATGACAACAATAAACCTATTAGAATTGATGCTATTGTGGTCTCTACCCAACATGATGATTTTGCTGAGGAGACTAAAATGTTGAAAAAAATTAAAGCTGACGTTATTAATATTTTAATTCCAAGAGTTAAAAAGAAATTACCTAAAAAGGTTCAGGATTTATTTAACGATAAAATTAAATATCATGTAAATCCAACAGGAATATTTGTCATTGGTGGGCCACATGGCGATACGGGATTAACAGGTAGAAAAATTATTGTTGATACTTATGGTGGTAAAGGAGCTCATGGTGGGGGCGCTTTTTCCGGAAAAGATCCAAGCAAGGTGGATAGATCTGCCGCTTATGCAACTCGTCATATAGCAAAAAATATTGTTGCTGCAGGAGTATGTAATGAAGTATTGGTTCAAGTAGCTTATGCAATAGGTGTCGCAAAGCCCATGGGAATTTTTATAGATACTTATGGTACTTCTAAAGTAAAATTAACTGATGGTCAAATTGCTAAAAAAATAGAGAAGATTTTTGATATGAGGCCTTATGCAATCGAAACTAGGTTTAAATTAAGAACCCCCATTTATTCTGAAACAGCGTCTTACGGACACATGGGAAGAAAGTCGCAAGTGGTAACTAAAGAGTTTACTGATGGTTCTGGAAAAAGTAAAAAAATGAAAGTTAAATTGTTCCCTTGGGAAGAATTAGATTATGTTGCAAAAGTGAAAAAAGTATTTGAAATTTAACCTTTATTTATTAGTAATTGACCGTTGACAGAACCTTTATAAAAAAAATTAAACAATAAATTATTTTTTTTGTAACTTGGCGAACTGTTTGACAAAGTTGTTTACTTAAGTTGATAAATTAATACCGATTAACTTGTTTTAAATACCTTTTCTTAAACAAAAAATATTAAAACAATAAACAAATATTAATACTGTTAGAATACAAACAATTTAAACTATGAAAAAGTTATTTGCACTATTGACAATTACTGGATTATTAAGCTTTGGAGCTTTTAATACGGTTTACGCACAAGATGAGTTAACTGCTGAAGAGCAGGCGATTGCGGATTCTACCGAAGAGGCTAATGCAGCAGCAGCTGAGGCAGAGAAAAAAGCAGCTGATGAAAAAGCAGCGGCAGCGGCTGATGCAGCGGCAAATGCTGAGCCTGAAGTAGCGGAGGATAAGTCTTTCACTCAGGTTATTAAACAAAAATTTATTGAAGGTGGTCCTGGGTTTATGGGTATTGTATTAGTATGTCTAATACTAGGTCTTGCTATTGTAATTGAAAGAATTATTTACCTAAATATGGCCACAACTAATACAGATAAATTGTTAGGTAGTCTTGAAACTGCCTTAAACAGTGGTGGAGTTGAAGCTGCAAAAGAAGTTTGCAGAAATACAAAAGGTCCTGTTGCAAGTATTTTTTATCAAGGGTTAGATAGAAGCCATGAGGGAGTTGATATGGTTGAAAAATCAGTTGTTTCCTATGGAGGTGTGCAAATGGGGTTATTGGAGAAAGGAATTTCTTGGATTTCATTATTTATTGCACTAGCACCTATGCTTGGGTTTATGGGAACAGTGATTGGTATGATTGGGGCATTTGACGCAATTGCTGAAGCTGGAGATATTTCTCCTGCAGTTGTTGCAACTGGTATTAAAGTAGCATTATTGACAACCGTTTTTGGATTAATCGTAGCAATTATTCTACAAATCTTTTACAATTATATTGTTGCGAAAGTAGATAGTATTGTTAATGATATGGAAAACGCTTCCATTTCATTAATTGATATGTTAGTAAAAAATGAATTAACAAATAAATAAAACTATGGGTAATAATAAATTATTCAGCATCATATTAATATCCTTATTAGGTCTTTCTGCCTTATTAAGTTTCTTATTTATGTTTGATGTCGTTAGTGAGGGATTATTAATTACTTGGTGTTATATCTTGTTAGCAATTGCTGCTATTTCAGCTGTTGTTTTTCCTATAATGACGATGGTGAAAAACCCTAAAGGAGCTAAAAATGCCTTAATAGGCGTTGGTGCACTTATCCTTATTTGTCTTATTGGTTATTTTATGTCTGGAGCTGAAGAACACATAAATTTAGATGGTGATTTATTAGCTGATGCTGCAACATCAAAAAAATCTGAAGCAGGGTTAATAGCGTTCTATATTCTGGCAGCAGGAGCAATAGGAGCTATTATTTTTGCTGAAGTATCTAAAATGTTTAAATAGTTAAGCTGTATGGCTAAAAGAGAAATATCTGAAATAAATGCCGGATCAATGGCGGATATTGCTTTCTTGCTACTTATCTTTTTCTTAGTAACCACTACTATGGATACAGATACAGGTTTAATTAGAAAGTTACCTCCAGTACTTGATGAAGTAGAACCACCCCCTCCAATTAAAGAGCGGAATATCTTCGAAGTTTTGGTAAACGCTAATGATCAATTATTAGCAGAAGGAGAATATATTCAAGTAACCGAGTTAAGAGCAAAGGTTAAGGATTTTATTAAATCTGACCCTAGTAATATGGATATGCCAGAGTTCAAAGAAACAGATATTCCTGGGTTGGGTCTGGTAGCAGTTTCAAAACAAATCATTTCTCTACAAAATGACAATGGAACTTCTTATGAAATGTACATTAAGGTACAAAATGAGTTGGTGGCTGCCTACAATGAATTAAGAAATGAGTTTGCCCAGCAAAAATTTCAAAAATCATATAATGAGTTGGTACAACAATCTGATGCCTCTGATGCTAATAAAGAAAAAATGGATGCAGTTAAGAAGTTTTATCCACAAAGAATTACCGAAGCAGAACCTAAAAGAGTGGGAGGGTCAAACTAATGTCAAAATTTAGAAAAAAAGGGAAAAAGAGTGCTCCTGGAGTTAATACGGCAGCACTTCCTGATATTGTTTTTATGTTATTGTTTTTCTTTATGGTAACCACTGTAATGAGAGAAACATCTTTAAAAGTAGAAAACATAACACCGAAGGCAACAGAAGTATCTAAGCTGGAAAGAAAATCTTTAGTAGCATATATTTACATTGGAAAACCAATTAAAGCTTTACAAGCGGCCTTTGGTACTGCGCCAAGAATACAATTAAACGATGCTTTTAAGACATTAGAAGATATTCCATTATTTGTAGAAATGGAAAAAAAGGAGAGAGATGAGGTGGAAAGAAACAAAATTACTTGGTCGTTAAAGGTAGATCAAAAAACAAAAATGGGAATAGTTACAGATGTAAAACAAGAACTTAGAGAAGCGGATGCATTAAAGATTAATTACTCTACTAAGAAGACAGATAAAATTTTAAATAATTAAGAAATAAAAAATATTTTAATAAAAAAGTCCAGGTACATAATGCCTGGACTTTTTTATGCTTAATAATGTACTTTTGTATAAATGGCTGATTTTTTTATATATCAAGTAGTAGACTCTTCCTCTTTAAATAATCCTATAGAAGAAAAAAATGAAATTTCAAATGGTCTAGAGCTTATAGAAGAAATTGATGAATCAGTAAATCTTCTGACCAAAAAAAAGAAGCGATTTCCAAAAATTAAGATTGATACTTCAGTAAATAATATAGATACTTTCTATGGGATAAAAAATGAAAAAACGATTCCGATACGAAAAATAAAATTAACGACAGGTAAAAAAATACCTACAGAAATACTTATTAATCCAAATCCATTAGTAATTAATATAAATAATTGGCAAATAATAACCCTTTTAATTACTATAATTCTTTTAGGGATTTCTAAGGCATTTAGCAGTACTCGATTTAAACAATCTATTAAAGCTTTAATGAAATATAGCATAGCACAAGAAATAAATAGAGAAGAAAAAGTATTTTTTCATAGAGCTAATTTGTTGTTTTCACTTATCCATCTGTTAGCAGCAGGCCTTCTTATTTTTCATTTAATAGAGACATTTAGGTTCCAATATTTAGAAATGAATCATTTTATGTTTTTTCTATTAATAATAGGAGGGTTAATAGGCACTTACATCATTAAATATCTTACCAGTAAAATTTTATTTTTTATTTTAAATGATACTAGTATTGCTTCGGAATATATATTTAATGTATCTCTCTATAACAACTTATTTGGGGTGTTATTAATACCTATGCTCATCATAATTTATTTTTCATCAATTGATTCCGCTTCAATATTTATATACGCTGTGCTTCCCCTTTCCGTATTTGTATTTCTTTTAAGGTTAGTTCGCCTTTTTTTCATCGGAAAGGGAAAAGGGATTTCGTATTTCTATATATTTTTGTACATTTGCACCCTCGAAATTTTACCATTAGTCGTTTTGTATAGGATTTTCATCTTTAAATAAAGCGAATTCGACTAAAAAAGTTAAAGGATAATGTTGAAAGTAAAGAGCGTTTTAGTATCACAACCAAGGCCAGAATCAGATAAATCACCTTATTTTGATTTATCTGCAGATTACAAAGTTAAAATAGATTTTAGACCTTTTATTCATATTGAAGGAGTCCCTGGTAAAGAGTTTCGTCAACAAAGAATAAATATTCTGGATTATAATGCAGTAATATTTACTAGTAGAAATGCTGTCGACCATTACTTTAGAGCAGCGGAAGAATCTCGGATAAAAGTGCCTGATGATATGAAGTATTTTTGTATTTCAGAATCTACAGCTTTTTATCTTCAAAAATATATTGTTTACAGAAAAAGAAAGATTTTCCATGGACAACAAACATTTGAAGAATTAATACCGCTATTAAAAAAAAATAAGGACGGTAAATTTTTATTGCCTTGTTCGGATATTTTAAGGTCTAATATTCCAACCCTATTAGAGGAGCATGGTATTGATTTTTCTCCTGCAACCTTATATAGAACTGTATGTAGTGATTTATCGGATTTGAAGGATGTGAATTATGATGTTCTTGTTTTTTTTAGCCCATCAGGAATTAAATCATTATATCAAAACTTCCCTGGTTTTAAGCAAAATAATACTAGAATAGCAGTTTTTGGATCAACTACTGCTAAAGCTGCCGAAGAAGCAGGATTAAATATAGATATTGCAGCACCCCAACCAGAGTCACCTTCGATGACTAAGGCATTGGAACTTTATATAAAAAAGGCAAATAAAAACGGTAAGAAAAAAGTAAATTAATAACCTTAAAAAAGGGTTAATTAGTGTCCTTCTTTTTTTTGACAAAGTAAAATCAAGTTTCCTTTCTAGAATTATGAATAACGCTTGATTTCCGAGTTATATATTATTACATTTGCAGCCAATTTTTCACGTAAAAAATACTCATGAAACTATCAAAATTCAAATTTACCCTGCCAGAAAATTTACTAGCTGATAGACCTGCAGAAGAAAGAGAAGACTCCAGACTAATGGTTATTCATAAGGATACAGGAGAAATTGAGCATAAGACGTTTAAAGATGTGATTGATTATTTTGATGATGGGGATTTAATGGTAATGAACAATACAAAGGTTTTCCCTGCTAGAATGTATGGTAACAAAGAAAAAACGGGAGCTCGTATTGAAGTGTTTTTGTTAAGAGAATTAAACAGAGAAAGCTTATTGTGGGATGTTTTGGTTGATCCTGCTAGAAAAATAAGAATAGGTAATAAACTTTATTTTGGTGATGATGATTTAGTTGCAGAAGTAATTGATAACACGACTTCTAGAGGAAGAACATTGCGGTTTTTGTATGATGGATCCTATGAAGAATTTAAGGCCATTATTGAAAAATTAGGAGAAACTCCTATCCCCAAATACATAAAAAGAGAAGTGGAACCAGAAGATGCTGAAAGGTATCAAACAGTCTATGCAACAGAGGAGGGAGCTGTTGCAGCACCAACT
>JBFIEB010000120.1:0-7780 GCA_041603555.1 Vicingaceae bacterium | reverse complement strand
ACTTTTTATATTTAGGGAGAGGTTATAATTTTCCTGTTGCTTTAGAGGGAGCGTTAAAGTTAAAAGAGATTTCATACATCCATGCAGAGGGATATCCTGCGGCAGAAATGAAGCACGGACCGATTGCATTAATAGATGAAGAAATGCCTGTGGTGGTTATTGCCACCAAACATGGTAACTACGAAAAAGTTGTGAGTAACATCGAAGAGGTAAAAGCGCGTAGTGGGAAAATTATTGCCATTGTAACCGAAGGAGATACTGAAGTAAAAGCTATAGCTGATTATGTATTGGAAATTCCCGAAACAGAAGATGCCCTAAGCCCATTGTTAACTTCAATTCCGTTACAATTACTTTCTTACCATATTGCTGTAATGAGAGGTTGTAATGTTGATCAACCAAGAAATTTAGCTAAATCAGTTACCGTTGAATAGATTTTTTTATTTCCATTAGAGCTATCTCTAGCTTTTGAGCATCATTTTTAGTTGTAAACAAAAACCATAAATCTGCTGATTCTCTTAAATCTTCAGTAATTACTTCTTCGTGAAAAACATTTTTAAAATCTGTATTTCTTTTTTTAATTAAAACATTCTCTTTAAGACTTACGATAAGTTTGAACTCATCTGCTCCTGATGGAACTAAAAAGACATCCGTAACATCGTTTAAATCAAAAACAAAAAACTCTTCTATTAGAGAAATTTCTGTTTTGGTTGAACTATACAATGTCAGTTTTAAACTATCGGCATCAGATTTTTTTATATTAATAGGGGAGCTAACTCCAAAATTGGAATACGATTTAGTTACAGCATCAATAACATTATCAAAGATTGGTTGCGGAGTTAGTTTTTGAGCTTGAATAAAGGAGAAAAAGAAAATTGATAAGAAAAAGATAACGCTCTTCATCCTTACTTACTCTTTAATTATTTTTTTTGTTACCAGCCCATCTGTCATTTCCAATTGTAAAAAGTAAATCCCTTTTGATGCGTTTAGGTCAATAGATACAAAATCAGTTGATTCATGTTGTTGAGTAGATATTACTTGTCCTAAACTATTCATTAAAGTTATCGTGAGATTAGATTTTACTCCCCCTAAGTCAATAGATATTTTTCCGGTAGTTGGATTAGGGTATACTGAAAGGTTATGCGAAGTATATTCATTAACTCCAACAGTAAACGAAGCAGAGTTTCTTATTCCTAAACTTTGATTATAATATGACCCGCTTGCGGTTGTCTTTAAATTCACAGCTTTAACAATATATGTAATTAAACCTCCAGATATTAATGTGTTGTCCGTAAAAGTGGTTCCTGTAACAATATTAGTATTGACTTTAGTGTAACTGAATGCATTTGCATCTAATCTATAAACATTGTACCCGAGTATAGTGTCAGGGCTTGCTGTCCATGATAATTCAGCATCATTGTTATTGTTAGTTACCACTAAATTGCTTGGCGGAAAAACATAAGTCATCCTAACTGTAGGATCTCCCATTAATGAAATGTGCACCCATTTTGAAAAAGCGGAAAGAGTACTAACAAAATAATTGCTGGTATTATTTTGGGTTAGTAAGCTACTAAATCCTATATTTTCTCCTAGTGCCATATGGTGTACCTGCCATTGCGGGCGACCAGCCCAAAATGAATTAAGCGTTTGTCCTTGAGCAATAGCGGATCTTAGAAAATTGTTATTACTATCCCAATCACCAAAATAGCTGCCGAAAAGTATTGCAAAGATTGTTTGCAAAGAATCTGAGGAGAAGTTAGCAGTAGTTCCTATTCCGCTACAACTTGTATAAGAACCTGCTCCACAGCCATAGCTCCACATGTAGCTTCCACTATTAGTAGCGGTTCTTAAATCAACAGTATTACTCACGTTAGAAGGTGTAAACATGGTTGAAAAATTACGGTATCCGCTTGATGCAAAACCTTCTGCATACGATGTAAAATTATCATCAACCAATGCTCTTTCTGCGGCATCAAATTCTTTTGTTTTATAAGCATGTGCCTTATTAAGGTACTTGATTAAAAGTTCTTCTTCTGTTTCAGAAAATGATGATAAGTTTGCGAAATCTACTCGGCCAATTTGTAATTCACAAAGAGGAATAACCGTTTGATCAAATTTTCCATCGCCAGGAACATTATGATTTCTAGCTTGTGCGGCTGAAGTATTATCATTAACGGTATTATCAGTCCACGTGCCATTAACATCAGCATAATAACCATCCGTAGGCCAAGCTCCCAGATGGTCTGGATGCCCATCAGGGTTCAATAATCCTGAATAAGGAACAGGCACGTGTCCAATAATATAAATAGCTTTTGTTAATCCAGCATTTTGATTGTAAATTGATAAGATGAATGTCTTTACCGATGTAACAGCATCATTTTTATTTACATTTAATCTTTTTACTACCCAACCGTCATTTTCAATATCCGAGATCGTTTGATCAATTGCATTATCAAAACCTATGTTTCCAATATAAGTGTCTTCTACTACTAAAATAATTATCCCTTTATTAATAACGGCTGGTAATTCTATTGACGTATTAATGTAGCCGTACCCAGTTGTACTTCCTGATTTTATCAATTTATATTCATAAGCAGTTCCTACTGCAATAGTGTTATCAACATAATTAGTTGCGGAACCTCCTAATGAAACAAGTGGAGCACCCCAAATACCAGTGGTACTTAACCTTCTATAAACTGTGTATGCTGTTCCAGTACCATCGTTTACCCAATCAATAGTTATTTGAGGTGTAGGAGTAATTTGTGCTGTTGCACTTAATTGAACTGTAAGTAGTTCTGAATTTGTTTGCGCAAGACTATGACTATTCGTACTGAATAATATAGTGATCAGAATTGTGCTTAATATTGAAGTAGGGCGAAAACGCATGTTGTAAATTTAAATATGTGTTTCAAATTTAACATTAATAATGGGAATCAAAATACAGGGAGAAATTATTTAACAGATTAACACAATTTGCTTATAGAATTCTATTTCCCCCACATAATAATTTCATGTTTATGTTCAAATACTGATAGATCTTTGGTAAAAATAATATTAATCAAGTCCACTAACGGTAATACCCCAAGCCCTCCTAACGTAATGGAATAGATAATTGGCGTTCTATGATGGGTGCCAAAATAAATACGATGGCCCCCAAACAACCCTGTAAACATCGTAAAAAGAATTGCTTTCCCTCTTTTATGCTTTACAACACTTACTGTATAGGTATTTGTGGGTAGTTGGTCTAGAGAATCTAATGCTTGAAATTCAACACTAATTTTAAATTGATTTAATTCAAAAGAATCTATTGCTTTGAGGTAAGGCGTAATTAAAAATGCTAATGATAAGAACCCTAGCTTTAATTTCATTAGTCGGCTAAAGTTATCAGAGGTAAAATATATGCTAAAACTTGATTAGAAACTTCTTCAATATTCATGTTAGCTGTTTTAACAACAATACTTGGATTGGTGGGGACTTCAAAGGGAGCATCGATTCCAGTAAAATCTTTAATTTCACCAGCTCTCGCTTTTTTATACAGTCCTTTTACATCTCTTTTTTCACAAATTTCCAGAGGCGTATTTACAAATACTTCAATAAAATTATCTTCACCAATAATTTCTTTTGCCTGTTGGCGAATAGCTATTGTTGGGCTTACAAAACAATTAATGGAAATAATACCGCAATTTAAAAACAACTTAGAAACTTCTGCAATTCGTCTAATGTTTTCTGTTCTATCTGCTTCACTAAAACCTAAATTATTATTGATTCCTGTTCTCACATTATCACCATCCAACACTTGAGTTAAAAACCCCTTATCTTTTAACTTTTGCTCTAATGCAATTGCAATGGTTGTTTTACCAGAACCTGAAAGTCCAGTCATCCAAATTACTTTTGAGTGCTGTTTTAAAAACACCTCTTTGTCTTTTCTTCCTAAAATAGAATCAAAAACTGGGTGAATATTATCTGATTTTTCGTTCATCGCTGTAACAAAAATACCTTTTTATAAATCTAGGACAAAACCTATGCTCCCTTTTTACTTATATTTGACGTCCGTTAGAATTTTTATGATTAAAGTAAAACAAAAATTAGATTTTAGCGCTTCTCCTAAAGTAGACCAAGTTGGTATTGGCGATAGAATAGACAGAATTATCGCGAGAAGTATTAAAAATAAAACTAAAATTCAAGGCTTAAAAATGGCTTTGAACATGGTTGATTTAACTACGCTAGAAGGTGCAGATACAGATAAAAAGGTGATACAACTTTGTAATAAAGCCATCCATTTGCATGATGGCCACCCTAATTTACCAACAGTAGCTGCTGTTTGTGTCTATCCTAATTTTGTAAAAATGGCTAAAGCTTGTTTGCTTGGTTCAGGAATAAATGTGGCTTCTGTTGCTACGGCTTTCCCTAGTGGACAATCGAGCTTAAAAATAAAATTATTGGATACTAAAATTGCTGTTGATGCCGGAGCGGAAGAAGTTGACATGGTGATTAGCAGAGGTAAATTTCATGAAGGAAATTATACTTTTGTTTTTGATGAAATTGCCGCTATTAAAGAAGCCTGTGGCAGTTCTAGATTAAAAGTAATTTTAGAAACGGGAGAATTGGGCACTTTTGATAAAGTGCGAAGAGCAAGTGATATTGCTATCGAGGCTGGGGCAGATTTTATAAAAACCTCAACTGGAAAAATTAGTCCTGCAGCAACATTGCCGGTTACTTTGGTAATGTTGGAAGCAATAAAAGACCACTATTATAAAACAGGCATACAGGTTGGAATGAAACCTGCAGGAGGAATTTCTAATGCAAAATTAGCATTACAATACTTAATGTTGGTTAAAGAAACTTTAGGAAGAGATTGGTTAACGAATAAATGGTTTCGATTTGGAGCAAGTAGTTTGGCTAATGATTTATTAATGCAAATTATGAAACAAGAAACGGGAATTTATCAATCGAAAGATTACTTTTCTAAAGATTAAAAGATGGCAAAAAAAACTATAAAAATAAACTTTGATACAGGGTGGGATTTAGCTCCAGCTGTTGAAAGTACTAGTCATATTCAGCTTAATGAGCAATATGATTTATTTATTGGAGGGAAATGGATAAAGCCATCTTCTGGTAAATATTTTGCTACTATCAATCCTGCAGATGAGACAAAATTGGCAATGATTGCTGAAGCAAATAGTAAAGATGTTGACAAAGCAGTTAAAGCAGCTCGAAAAGCATACAATACAGTTTGGAGTAAAATACCTGCTAAAGAAAGAGGGAAATATATTTATAGAATAGCTCGATTAATTCAAGAAAAAGCAAGAGAATTTGCAGTAATTGAGTCATTAGATGGTGGAAAGCCGATTAGAGAATCAAGAGATGTAGATATTCCATTAGCTGCAGCTCATTTTTTCTATTATGCAGGTTGGGCGGATAAATTAGATTATGCTTTCCCAAATAGAAAACCTCAATCGTTAGGTGTTGCAGGACAAATTACTCCATGGAATTTCCCGTTATTAATGGCTGCTTGGAAAATTGCTCCTGCTTTAGCCACAGGGAATACTGTGGTTTTAAAACCTGCCGAAACTACCTCTTTAACCGCGCTTAAATTAGCCGAAGTTATTCAAGAAGCAGGGTTGCCAGACGGAGTGGTAAATATCGTTACCGGAGCTGGGGAAACAGGCGCAGCAATTGTAAATCATAATGACGTAAATAAAATTGCTTTTACTGGTTCTACAGGAGTTGGAAAAATTATTCAGAATGCCATTGCTGGAACACACAAAAAAGCAACGCTGGAATTAGGAGGGAAGGCTGCCAATATTATTTTTGAGGATGCCACTTTGGATCAAGCTGTAGAAGGAATAATTAACGGCATCTATTTTAACCAAGGACATGTTTGTTGCGCAGGCTCAAGATTGTTTGTTCAAGAGTCTGTTTATGATGTTGTATTAAGAAAGTTAAAAGACAGAATGGAATCTTTGGTAGTTGGCAATCCACTAGATAAGAATACTGACATTGGAGCAATTAATTCTAAAGAACAATTACAAGTAATTAATAAATACTTAAAAATTGGAGAAAAAGAAGGAGCAAAAATGTATCAATCAAATTGTTCTATTCCAAAAAAAGGATATTGGTGTAAGCCAACTTTATTTACTAATGTTTCTCAGTCAAATAGAATTGTTCAGGAAGAAATTTTTGGACCTGTACTGGCTATTCAAACTTTTAGAACAGTTGCTGAAGTTGTTGAAAAAGCGAACAATACTCCTTATGGATTATCAGCTGGGGTGTGGACAGACAAAGGATCAAAACTGTTTAATATGACCTCTCAACTTAGGGCAGGTATCATTTGGGGAAACACTTTTAACAAGTTTGACCCAACATCTCCTTTTGGAGGATATAAAGAGAGTGGATTTGGAAGGGAAGGGGGATTGCACGGATTGAAACCCTACTTAAAATTTTAAATTATGGCAAGAGTAGAAGTATTGAAAACGTATAAAATATATATTGGCGGAAAATTTCCTAGAACAGAATCTGGAAGGTTTTACTCACCAAAAATTGGTGGAAAATCTTTAGGGAATATTTGTCTTTCATCAAGAAAAGATTTTAAGAATGCCGTAGTTGCCGCACGAAGTGCTTTTGGAAGTTGGTCAAACGCCACCGCTTATAATCGTACTCAAGTTTTATACCGTATTGCTGAAATGTTAGAAGGAAGAAAAGCACAGTTTATTGAAGAAATTATTCTACAAGGATCAAGTAAATCAGAGGCAAACAAAGAGGTTGAAGCATCAATCGATCGCATTATTTATTATGCTGGCTGGTGCGATAAATATGGGCAATTATTTAGTTCTGTAAATCCGGTGGCAAGCTCACATTTTAACTTTACTGTTCCTGAACCAACAGGCGTTGTTTCCATTTTTGCGCCTGAAGAGAATAGTCTTGTTGGATTAGTTTCTACGATTATTCCTGTCATTGCATCAGGCAATACATGTGTTGTTTTAGCCTCAGAAAAGATGCCTTTGTGTGCCATTACTTTTGCTGAGGTTATTAATTCTTCGGATGTACCTAGTGGTGTAGTCAATATTCTTACTGGAAAACGAAGTGAGTTGTTAGAAAACATGGCTTCACATATGGATGTTAATGCATTTTTATATACTGGGAAAAACAAAAAGGAAATGTTATCCGTTGAAAAATTAGCAGTTGATAATTTAAAACGGGTTCGACTAAAAAACTTGACCAACGTTTATTCACCAGACCATGAAACGCCATATTACATCGAGGATTTTTTAGAAATGAAAACCACTTGGCATCCTATTGAAAAAATTGGAGCTGAAGGAAGTGGTTATTAAAAAAGCAATCTTTTCGGTTTAATGAAACGTACTTATTAATATTACAAACTAACCATAACTAAAAATGACGCTCGAAATTTCAAAAAAACGACACATTGCCAAAACGATAACTTGGCGACTAATTGCTTCGGCAACAACCTTTATTTTAGCGATGTTATTTTTTCAGGAAGATCCTAATGCCGCTCAAAAAGCTACTGGAATTGCTGTTGCAGAGTCTGCTATTAAAATGGTATTTTATTATTTTCATGAAAGGGTTTGGTATAAATATAACTTTGGCGTAAAACATAAAAGGGTAGATAATGATTAGAGAAGATTGGTTGGTTCAAATAATAAACGCTGCGTTAAAAGGAGGAGAAGCAATTTTAGATATATATAATTCTGATTTTGCTGTAGAAACAAAAGACGATAATTCTCCTTTAACGGAGGCAGACAAAAGAGCACATCTGGAAATT
>JBFIEB010000119.1:0-7814 GCA_041603555.1 Vicingaceae bacterium | reverse complement strand
GGCATTAAATGATATAGAATAATAATGGTATTCAATGTAATTAAATATGGTTCTATTTTTATTTTATTAGTCCTTTTTCAAGGGTTAATATTAAATAACATCGAATTTGGTGGATATGTTGTGCCATTTTTATATGTTTTCTTCATACTTCTATTACCATTTGATATGCCAAATTGGGTTGTATTAATTTTGGGCTTTATTATAGGAATAGCTATTGATAGTTTCTCGAGTACACTCGGAATGCATACTTCTGCCACAGTATTCATGGCTTTTTGTAGATATTATTTATTAAAACTCATTGAGCCGAGAGGAGGATATGAATTTAATTCAAAGCCGAATGTTCAATTTATGGGATTAACATGGTATTTGCTCTATGCTTCTATTTTGATTTTTTTACATCACATTTTTTTGTTCTATGTAGAGTCCTTTAAATTCACTCAATTTTTCTACACTTTTGGCAGAGCCGTTGCGAGCACATTTTTTACCATATTATTGGTTTTCATTGTTCAGCTTTTCAATTATAAATCAACCACCAAGTCATGAATTTATCCAACAGAAAATTTATTGTTGGACTCATTTTTTTGTTGATAGGTATTATTTACATTATTCGATTGTTTAATGTCCAAGTGTTAAATGATAAATACAAATTGGATTCTGATAATAATGTGATGAGAGAAATCATTCAGTATCCTGCAAGAGGATTAATTTATGATAGAAATGGAGAATTGTTGGTTTATAACGAAGCTGCTTATGATTTGATGGTGGTACCTAAGCTCGTTAAAGAAATTGACACATTAGATTTTTGCAAATTATTCGAAATACAAATAGATGAATTTCGTGAAAAATTTAGTAAAGCAAAAAATTATTCTAGATACAAGCCATCAACTTTTTTAAAAGAGATATCTTCAATTTCCTATGCCAATATTCAAGAACAACTATTTAAATACCCGGGGTTTTATGTTCAAACCAGAACATTAAGGAAGTATCCAAGAAATAGTGCTGCTCATATTTTAGGTTACATTGGTGAAGTAAATCAATCAACAATAGATAATAGACCGTATTACAAATCTGGAGATTATATAGGTAAAAGCGGGTTAGAATATTCTTATGAAAAGCTACTTAGAGGAACTAGAGGAGTAAAGCGTGTTTTAGTAGATGTTCATAACCGTGAAAAAGGGAGTTATCAAAATGGTGTAATGGATACTATGGCAGTTACCGGAACGGTAATTTATACTACTATAGATATTGTACTACAAGAATATGGTGAATTGTTATTGCAAAATAAAAAGGGAAGTATTGTAGCAATTGAGCCTAAAACAGGAGAAATACTTTCATTAGTTTCTGCACCTGATTATGATCCAAATATGTTGGTAGGGAGAGCTGTCAAAAAAAATTATCCAATACTTAGTAAAGACACATTAAACCCATTATTCAATAGAGCAATAATGGCAAAGTATCCACCTGGGTCGATTTTTAAAACCGTACAAGCAATGATAGGATTACAGGCTGGAGTTATAAGTGAAAACTCAAGTTTTGCTTGTAACAAATCTTTTGTGGGCTGTCATAATCATCCAACCGCAACTAATGTAAGTGCTTCTGTTAAAATGTCGTGTAATCCTTATTACTATAATGTTTTTAGAAGAATAATTCAGCAAAAAAGAGTAAAAAGTATTTTTAAAGATAGTGAATTGGGGTTATCCATTTGGTCTAAGCAAGTTAAAAAATTTGGCTTTGGAAGAAGGCTCGAAACAGATTTTCCTGGCATTAAAAGTGGTTTCGTTCCAGATGTTCCTTTTTATAATAAATGGTATGGAGAAGGGCGTTGGGCATTTTCTACAATTTACTCTTTGAGTATTGGTCAAGGAGAACTTGGGGTAATTCCACTTCAAATGGCGAATTTGTCTGCAACAATTGCAAACAATGGATACTATTATGTCCCTCATTTTATAAAAACTATTGACAAGATTGATGGTATTCCGGCAATATATACAAAAAAGCATAGTATAGAAATTGATAAAAAATACATTGATATTGTTACACAGGGTATGTACGGTGTTGTTTATGAACCAGGAGGAACAGCAAGGAGAGCAAGAATTCATGATAGTATAATTGTTTGCGGGAAAACAGGAACAGCACAAAACCCACATGGAGAAGATCATTCTGTTTTTATAGCATTTGCCCCAAAAGATAATCCCCAAATTGCCATTGCTGTTTATGTAGAAAATGCGGGTGGTGGTGGTAGATGGGCAGCACCAATTGCAAGTTTGATGATAGAAAAATATTTAACTGATAGTATTGCGATTCGTAATAAACCAAAAGAGCAGCTAATTTTAGAAACTAATTTTTTAGCTGCCGGTAAGCCATAATGAGAAATTACAGAAGCATATTTGGAAATGTTGATTGGGTAATTATTTTGCTTTATCTATTGTTGGTGTTTATTGGTTGGATAAATATTTATGCTGCTGTGTATAATGAAGAGCACCACAGCATTTTTGATATTTCTCAGAGATATGGAAAACAATTACTATGGATAGGATTAGCTCTAATTTTAGCATTTATAATACTGTTATTTGATGGGCAGTTTTTCACCTCTTTTGCCTTTCCAATTTATGCAGGTATGCTCCTATTATTAATAGCCGTATTACTTTTCGGAACGGAAATTAAAGGAGCTCGTTCTTGGTTCAAAATTGGAAGTTTTGCAATACAGCCTTCTGAATTTGCCAAATTTGCTACTGGATTAGCTTTGGCAAAATACCTTTCTACCCTTAATATCAAGATGGAAAAAGTTAAAACTAAGTTATTGGCTTCGGTTATTATTGGGCTTCCAGCAGCCTTAATTTTATTACAAAATGACACAGGTTCTACCTTAGTTTATGTTGCTTTTATTTTTGTGCTTTATCGAGAAGGACTTTCAGGTAATGTTTTATTGGTTGGAATTTTTACTGCAATTTTATTTGTCCTTTCTTTAATCCTTCGAATACAATCATTTAATTTTTGGAATGTTGAACTATCTGGAGATAAACTGCTCATTATTATTCTAGCTATGTTTGCCGCAATTTCGATATACATTACTAAAAAAATTAAAAAATTATGGCTGATAATATCTGCTATTTTTATTTTATCTGCAGGACTAGTTTTTAGCGTAGATTATATTTTTGAAAATGTATTATCACCACATCAATCCAAAAGAATAAATGTATTATTAGGAATTGAATCTGATCCTCATGGTGCAGGCTATAATGTAAATCAATCCTTAATTGCTATTGGTTCAGGAGGATCTACTGGAAAAGGATTTTTAGAAGGGACACAAACAAAGTTTAATTTCGTTCCAGAGCAAAGTACAGATTTTATTTTTTGTACGATTGGAGAAGAGTGGGGGTTTATCGGAACTTTTTTTCTGATAGCTGCGTACCTAGTCATCTTTTTAAGACTGTTGTTTTTAGCGGAAAGACAGAGATCTATGTTTAGTAGAATCTATGGTTATTCAGTGGCTTCTATACTGTTTTTTCATTTTTTAATTAATATCGGAATGACCATAGGTTTGGCTCCAGTAATAGGAATTCCCTTGCCATTTATAAGTTATGGCGGATCATCGTTGTGGTCATTTACGATACTCCTATTTATTTTTGTTAAGCTGGATTCGGAAAGGTTGTTGGTGTTAAGGTAACTTATATCCCTTCTTTCAATAAATCGTGTAAATGAATAACACCAAGATATGTATTTCCATCAACTACCACTAGCTGAGTAATATTGTTACTTTGCATTTGTTTTAATGCAGTAGTCGCCATTTCATTTTCTCCAATAGTTTTTGGGGAAGTTGTCATAATGGCTGCAGCAGTTAAAGCTGCAATATCCGAAGTGTTCTCCAACATTCTTCTTAGATCTCCATCAGTTATTATTCCAACTAACTTATTGTTTTCGTTTACTGCAGTTATGCCCAATCGTTTGGATGAAATTTCTACAATCACATCTTTAATTGAACTTTCAGGATCAACAGATGGTTTTTCATTGTTTGGATAAATGTCACCAACCTTTAAAATTAATTTTTTACCTAATGCTCCGCCAGGATGAAATTTGGCAAAATCATTACTATTAAACCCTCTACTTTTTAACAAGCAAACAGCTACAGCATCTCCCATTGCCAATTGGGCAGTAGTACTACTTGTTGGCGCCAAGTTGTTTGGACAAGCCTCTTTCTCTACAAAAGTGTTCAATACACAATCAGATTGTTTTCCTAAAAAAGAATTGGGATTACCGGTTATAGCAATTAATGTATTTCCAAAATTTTTAACGAGTGGCACCAATGACTTTATTTCTGGGGTATCTCCACTTTTAGAAATACAAATTACCACATCATCTTTTAGCACATTACCTAGATCTCCATGAATAGCATCTGCAGCATGCATAAATATGGATGGAGTGCCTGTGGAGTTTAGTGTAGCTACAATTTTTTGGCAAATGTTTGCACTTTTTCCAATACCAGTTATAACTACCCTACCCTTAGATTTTAATATTAGTTGAATCGTTTTTACAAAATCATCATCAATGTAATTTAACAAACTAGAAATAGAAGCAGCTTCAATTTCTATAGTTTGTTTGGCAATTTTTATTATCTCTTCAGCCGATTTCAATGGATTAATCTTTTTAACAAAAAATAAAATTATAATAATTTATTTGTCGTATATTTATGTACAAATGTAAATGAATTAAAAAGAAACTACAATTTAATGCAAACGCTAAAAGCTCCTTTAACAGATGAACTAAAAAAGTATTTTGGGTTTAATACCTTTAAAGGCGAGCAAGAAGCAGTTATAGAAAATCTTCTTGGTGGGAAAGATACTTTTGTTATTATGCCAACCGGTGGCGGAAAATCACTATGCTATCAATTACCCTCATTAATATGTGAGGGTACTGCTATAATAGTTTCTCCCCTTATTGCCTTAATGAAAAATCAAGTAGATGCCATTCGTGGAGTGGCAACTGAGCATGGTATTGCCCATTTTTATAATTCATCGTTAACTAAAACGGAAGGGAAGCAGGTAAAAGAAGATGTAACAAATGGTATTACTAAACTATTGTATGTTGCTCCTGAATCTCTGACTAAAGAGGAAAACGTAACATTCTTAAAAAGCATTAAAATTTCTTTTTTCGCTATTGATGAGGCGCATTGTATTTCAGAATGGGGGCATGATTTTAGACCAGAATACAGAAGGCTGAGAAATATCATTGAGGCTATTGATAGAGTTCCGATAATTGCCTTAACTGCTACAGCAACTCCAAAAGTCCAAGAAGATATTCAGAAAAACTTGGGAATGACTGACGCAAAAGTTTTTAAAGCGTCATTTAATCGTGATAATCTTTATTATGAAATACGTCCGAAAAAGGATGTAAAAAAAGAGCTTATTAAATTTGTTAAACAGCATACTGGAAAATCTGGTATTGTATATTGTTTGAGTAGAAAAAAAGTTGAAGAAATTGCTGAACTTCTACAAGTGAACGGAATAAATGCATTGCCTTATCATGCTGGTCTGGATTCAGGAACTCGTGCTCGAAATCAAGACGCATTTTTGATGGAAGATGCAGATGTTATTGTGGCAACAATTGCATTTGGAATGGGAATTGATAAACCAGATGTTCGCTTTGTGGTTCACCACGATATTCCTAAAAGTTTAGAAAGTTATTACCAAGAAACAGGTAGAGCAGGAAGAGATGGTGGAGAAGGGATTTGTCTGGCTTTTTACAGTTATAAAGACATTGAAAAACTAGAAAAATTTTTACACGGAAAGCCAGTTGCAGAACTAGAAATTGGACTACAGCTGATTTTTGAAATGGTTTCTTACTCAGAAACAGCAGTTTGTAGAAGAAAACAGTTGTTACATTACTTTGGGGAAGAGTATAAGGATTCTTCATGTGCTGATACGGGGATGTGTGATAATTGTAAAAATCCAAAAGAAAAATTTGAAGGTAAAGAAGATGTAAAAATATTATTAGAGAGTATACTGGGACTTAAAGAAGTATTTAAAGCAAAATATGTGGCCAATTTTGTTGCAGGTAATGATAGTTCAGATATTAAATCTTTTGGACATGATGCGCATGAACTCTTCGGAAAAGGGAAAGATGAAGAAAACGAAAAAGATGAAAAATATTGGGATGCTATTATAAGGCAATGTATTATTTATGGACTACTTATAAAAGAGATTGAAAATTATGGCGTTCTTAAAGTGAGTGAAAAAGGAAAAGAGTTTATCAAACAACCAGTTTCTATAGAATTGGTTAAAGCACACGACTACAGTGATGTAGATGGTGGAGACGTTTTTGTTCCTCAAAAAGCTGGAGCAGGTGCCGCTGATGAGACATTGTACAATATTTTAAAAGACCTAAGAAAATCAATAGCTAAAGAAAAAGGGTTACCCCCTTATGTGATTTTTCAAGATCCATCTTTAGAAGATATGGCAACTCGCTACCCAATTACAATGGACGAGTTAATTAATATTTCTGGCGTTGGACAAGGGAAGGCAGAAAAATTTGGCGATGAATTTATAGAAGTGATTGAACGATATGTTGAAGACAATGACATTGAACGGCCATTAGATATGGTGGTAAAATCTGTTGTAGATAAATCGGCCATTAAAGTATTTGTAATACAAAGTATAGACAGAAAAATGCCTATAATAGATATTGCAAAATCTAAAGGGAAAGAGGTGGATGATATTCTTACAGAAATAGAGCACATTGTACTTTCAGGAACTAAAGTAAACTTAGATTACTACATTGATGGAGAGGTTGATGAAGTTGATCAAGAAGAGGTTTTTGAGTATTTTATGGAAGCCGAAAGTGATGACGTAGAAGACGCTTTAGAAGAATTTGAACAAGCATTCTCAGAAGAAGAAATGCGCCTATTACGTATTAAGTTTTTGAGTGAGGTAGCGAATTAATTCCCGAACTTACTTTCCTCTTTCATCAACGCTTCAATCTCTTCAATTTTACGTGGTGCTTTAGCAGATAAATTTTCTGGTCCGCTTTCGGTAATTAAAATGTCATCTTCAATTCGAATCCCTATGTTCCACCATTTTTTATCACACTCAGCACCTTCAGGGATATAGATTCCGGGCTCAACGGTAATTACATTTCCCGGAGTCAATGTTCCATGTAATCCCGGATCATGTACATCTAATCCTAAATAATGCGAGGTACCGTGCATAAAATAGCGTTGTACATGGTAAGGCTCATCAATAATTTTCAGTTTTATTAATTCATCAGTAATAATTTTTGTGGCAGCATCATGTGGTGTCCAAAATTTATTACCCACTTTACATGAGTCTATGCCTGCTTGTTGCGCTTTTAAAACAATGTTGTAAATAATTGTTTCTTCTTCCGAAAAATGCCCATCTACAGGAAGTGTTCTGGTAACATCAGCAGTGTATCCATGGTATTCTGCACCAATATCACTTACCAACATGTCTTTTCCAGCCAATTTTTTTCTATTGCTGGTGTAATGAATGATGCAACTATTTTCACCACCCCCTAAAATAGAAGGAAACCCAGGGTATTCAGCTCCATTTTTCTTAAAAACATATTCTACAATTGCTTCTGATTCATACTCAGTCATTTCAGGTTTTAATGCTTTCATTAATTCAATTTGTGCTTCGCAGGTTATATCAATAGCTTTCCTCATTAATGCAATTTCTTCTTCCGATTTTATTTGCCTTAAACTTGCCATTATTCCCAATAAATCACGGACATCAATATTCCCTAAGTCTTTTGTTTTTGAATGAAAAGATTGAAGTAATCCATATAAGTCACTTTTTTCATGC
>JBFIEB010000118.1:0-7863 GCA_041603555.1 Vicingaceae bacterium | reverse complement strand
GGGAAATTATACATCTACATGAAGGATAGGAACCCTAATGCAACTGTAGATCTTACCGAAAAAAAGAACAGGGTTGATTATGATGGAATTATAAAGGAGGTATGGAAGTTTTGTGAAGTTGAATTTATAGATAAAGCAAGGTATAAAGAGCTTAAAAAGGATGATGGTTTATTCTTTTTAACAAATACCGTTGCACCAGCCAAAGCTGCCCAACCAATAAATGCAACTCATTCTGGGTCTCATGATAATGGTACTAGAACAACAACCTTTAACAATACTCAAAGTAAGCCGATTACTAGCCACATTTTTTGCCTTTCAAAAGGAGCTCCATCAGCTTCTTTGATTAAAAAAAACAAGCAAATTATAAGTTTTGAATCTTTTAATATTTTTAATGACGTTGAGAATATAGGAGCTACGGCATTTAACTTTAAATTTATGAATAATTACCTAGAAAATGCTATAGAACAAGGCACAGCAAGTTTTTCAGAATTAGCAGCTAAGAATGCACCCGGGTTAAAAGGAAAAAATATTGTTTTTATTAAAAAATACCTCAAAAAAATTAACGAAGAAAACATAGCTGCTTTTAAAGAATTTAACGGAACCCTTACTACTTACATGGCTCTTATTGTTGATAATGCTAAAAACCCTAATCAGGATCGATTTGTTTTAACGAGGTATAAAAATGGGTTATCTTATTTCTTGTTGGCAATTGGCCCTGAGGCTAATTTGTATATATGTAAATTTTCTAAACAAGGAAGTTCCGCTATACCAAAATTTACTGCGGATGACTTTACGCAATTAATTAATGACATCAACCATTAAATTTTGGGTAATAAAGAAGGTTCTAAATTAAAGTAGTTCATTTTCAATTATTAGACCATAATTGGTTAAAGATCACCATCTCATCCTTTACTTTAATTTTAAGTAAAAAATATCTTTACATTACTATAACTATGGTTCTTGAAAAAGGAACCCAGCCCGTTCTACCTTTGTTTTAATTATTTACCGATTAAACTCAAAAGGTATGAACTATTTAAAGGGATTTTTCAGCTTGTTTTTGCTATTCAATGGTTTAATAACAACTTTATATGCGCAAGAGCATGATGCATGGGATGATGTTGTTTATGCTAAACCAAACCATGGTATTAATTATTATTTTGATAGTAACGAGTGGACAGTTGTTGCGGCAAAAGATTATTTACAAAGTTTTGAAGCAACCATTTATCCTAACCCAATACAAGAAATAATACACATGAATGTTCCTTTATATGAAGAAGTTCGGTACAGGCTTAGCAACTCCCTCGGAGAAATTTTGAAAGAAGAAGAATTATCCGGAAATTATACTTCCTTAAATCTTTTTGGTTTTCCTCCGGGCATTTACTCACTAACTCTTTTAAATAATAAGCTTACCAAGTTTAAAACATTCAAACTTATTAAACTTTAGTGAACATGCTCTGCCAACTCCGTTTCCACTTTAATTTTTACTGCTCCACAAGCTTTTAAATCGCTGGTTAGTGTAATAAACTTTTTACGTTGTCCATCACTTATATACAAGGCAACGGTATTGGGTGGTATATCTCCTAAATTATGGGCATAAAGGGTTAAGTAATAGTCTACGCCTTCTTTAACGTCTACTTCAACATCCAATCTGTCTTTACTAATGGTAAACTCTTTTAATATGTTTTTTTCGTTTAAAAATAAGGATACTACATCGCCATCTGCTGTTCGGTTATCCCAAACGGTAATGGTAAGCCTATTGCCCCTAAAGGTAAATTCGGCTTCTTTATTAATTGGTCTACCTTCGATTTTAGTAGGTATTGTGTCTGGTTTAAGCACCAATTCTGGCAATCTATTATCTATCGTATCTAATTGTATTTCAGGTTTTTCTGGGTAATACCTAAAGTTATCAATTAATATATTGCCGCAGTACTTAGGTAGCTCCACATAATAGGCTTCTAGTATCAAAAAATCGGTAGGTATGTTTGGGTTTAGGTCAAAGTAAACCGTTTCCCAATCGGTATTGGCTACTGCCCCACTCTCCCACAACAATTCTTTTTCAGTATTCGCACTCATGCCCCAAATTCGTAACTGGGCAGGGGTATCAAATAAAATGGTATCTGCTTTAAAGGTCTTGCTGTGTGCTAAGTCTATACTGTAATGGTAGGTCTCTCCAATAGTTAAAGGATTATTCAACTGCTGTATACAGCTTTCCCACAAATAGCTATCAAATATGCTATATCCTCTACACACCATACTCATGTAACTTCTACCATGCGAAGGAGTTGTGGTTACATTCCACACTCCGGGTTGGGTATCAGGCGAGCTGGCTGTTCCATAAGGTTGCCACATGGCTGGCATTCGTGCTCTACCATAAACGCCCTCAAAGCTGGGGTTGACCAATTGCTGCGCAATCGATGGGGAAATCACATTTACCAGTAAAACTAGCAAAACGATTAACCTTTTTATTTTGATTGAGCTTTTCATTTTTGTGGTTGGTTGTTTGTTGATGGTTATTTTTTTGTGAAACTATCAACAAATATCAAACCACTAACAACTAATTTCTATTTAAACATGTAAGCAAAGCAATAACACTACTAAGGCGTAATAGATTATATTGCTTTGCTTTAACATGTTGTTCTGTTTTTGTCGTCTCGAGCGAGGCCGAGAGATCTTCTAACTTTTTAGCACTATCACTAACTTTTTAGAAGATTCCTCCACTTCGGTCGGAATGACATTAATAATACTTACTTTCTAATTTTAACTTTACCTGTACTGCTCCAGCACTTGTATTCTGCCGTGTAGTATAAGTAACCGCTAGAAGCTGGTGCTTCGTACTCACCTGGTACTTCAGCTTTTAAATCAAGGTTAATAGCATGAACCTCACTTGGCGCCATATCTCTAAAATAAAAGATCACATAGTTATCTGTTATTTCATAGAAATCTATCTTCCCTTTCTCTTGCAGTTCTTTTAACTGCCAAGGCTGAGCACTCAATCCTGAAGGGATACCAACTACTGCCATAGTCATTGGCATTCCTTTGTCTTGCTTGTTCTTAACCGAAGTGGTTAAACGCACCGTCTCTCCTACTTTACAGCTTTGTGTACTTAAGTTAGCTACTACATCTACATTGCATTGCTTAGCGCTTTCCGGTAACGTAGTGTTATAGTCAATCGCCACAGTATACGGTAAAGATTCCTTAGCACCTTTTGTTCTAATTTTTACTTTGTGCTTTCCTTCTTTTAAGAACTTTTCTAAATTCTTAAACTCTATCGCTTCTTTCTCACCGGCTTCATAATGCTTAGAAGCTACTAGCTTACCATCAATGTAACATTCTAGCGTACCTGCTTCATCTGTTTTTTTAGATGCTGCAGCATACTCGCTTAATGCTTTCAACGCCAACACAGTTCCTTGTGTAGAACCAAAACCTCCATAACCTGATCTTGATTTTACTAGGTAATCAACTGCTTTGTTTAACGCTGCACCATCTTTCTTAGGTGCATTCAACATCGCTAACACAGCTATAGAAGTTGTTTCTATCTCTAATGATTTACCTCCAGAACGTGTTATTGAATGGTCTGATGGAAAGCTTCCGTTTTCCTTTTGCAAGGCTAACAATTGCTTCATTACTCCTCCAGCTCTGTTATCTTTAAAGTTCTGAAGTGTATTTGCCATCATGGCCAACTGGTATCCGTCTTTCGATTTGATTGCAGAGGCATATGCTGCTTCAAACTCTTTCTTCACGTCATCTTTGTAACCAGCTTCACTCAAGGCATACACAATGTAACCGTTGGTTACCTCAGCACTAGCTCTACCAAATTGGTCAAGGGCTCTAGGGTTTTTCTTAAAACCACCTTTACCATCTTTTCTACTCATAATCCAGTTAGCAGTACGCTCTACCATTTTGTTGCTTACATCTGCATAAACGTCTTTCATGTCGTTAAACTGCATTAATCCGTAAGCGGTTAAGGCTTCGTGTCCTGGTGCCGAACCAAACCACTCGTAACCTTTCTCTTTGGTTTCGTAAGCAGTCAACTTCTTGTAACCTCTATCTAACTTGCTATCGATACTCGCTAGCAGTTTAGCATCATCAAACCCAGTTGTATTCATGTAGTTTAATGCCATAATGTTTGGATAGTTACTCATAGAAGTTTGCTCAAAACATCCTGAAGGCTCTCTAATGATAGACTCAATACCTGTCATTAAATCGTTTACCACATTAGGGAATGCTGTTAATGAAGCACTAATAGAACCATTAACTACATTGCTAATGTTCACCTCATATTCTGAAGACAACTCTTGCCCTGAGAACGCCACTTGAACTGGAAATCCTTTTGCACCAATTTTAATGTCTTGGTTAAAAGCATCTTTTAATCCACTTGAGTTAAAAGCAATTACCATGTTGTCTTCTCCTACTTCATTCAATACTAAATACTCTAAATAAATAGTCTTAGTACTGTTCGCAGGAATAGTTTGAGAACCTGTTTGTACATTAAGCGCTTTAAATCCTTTTGGAGATTTAACGGTTAAGTTACCTGTAATTGTTTTGTCTGTTGTGTTTTTCAACGTTAACGGAACAGAAACGATGTCTTCAAATACTACTTGTCCTGGAACTTTAGCAAACATTGCGAAAGGCAATTGTGTAAAGAATGTTTTCTCTGTTCTACCAGCCATTCCAACTCCAACACCTTCAACAGTTGTTCTAAAAGAAGAAACATCATCGTTGTTGTAAAACTCAACATATGCTAATCCGTTGTTTTTCACTTCAACATTTCCATTCCAAAAAATAGTTTCTCTAAAGTCTGTTCTTACCTCAGCAGTTGGCTGATTAGCGTAGTTTACTTTAGGAAATTCTTTAGCTCTATGGTAAACAACTGCAACTGCTTGTTGGTTTCTGTTGTTATCCCAACCCATGTCCATTTTCCCTTTCTTCTTCTCATCTTTATCTCTTCTATCCCAAGCAGCTAAAGCTACTTTCCCAGCAACAACCTGATTCATTCCATCTAATTGTTCTTCATCTTCCATCACTTCTTTTTCTTCTTCACCTTTGTTATTGGCAAGTTTTGGTAAATCATTGTTTTGCTCAATGGCTTTTAATAATTCACCTTCATTCTCTAATCTTTCTACAGGTGCCATTTCTGCATTCATTATCATCATAGGTTCTTCCATCACCATGTCATCTATCATTACTCCATTTTGAGCAGCTTTAGCTCTACCTGGACCCCCACCAAAGTTGGCTCTATGCTTTGTTCTTGAAGAATAAGCATACTTGTACGGTTTGTACATATTTACCTGATAGTTGTCACCGTAGTTACCTATGTATAAGCTTTGGGCTTCCATACCTGGTGCCTTAACTGTTGCATAAAATGGATTGTATAAATCAACTATTTTGTAAATGAACTTCCCATTTTTATCCGTTTTAACAGTACCACTTGTTTTATAAGTTCCGATAACAGAAGCACCTGCTAAAGGTTGACCATCATCGCCATATACTGTTCCAGATATAACTGCTTTTTCTCCAGCATAAGCCATCGCAGGAAATTCTCCAGCAGTAACTTCTTCCCACTTAAATCTTCTCCAGCCATCAGTCATTAATAAAAAGTTTAATGCTTTATCCGCTTTTTCTTCCTTCGGATCAAAGTAAAAACGTGGCTCTTCTACTTTACTTAAAATGTCTTGCTCTAACAATAAGCTCGTTAAAATGTTACTCGATTTGTCATCAGCAAAACTCAACAACTTATCATCTACCACACTCATAGAAAGGTTTGCAGGAACTGGCAATCCTCTTTCGTCAGTTACCTTTAAGGTCATTTTTACTTTCTCTCTTGGTAAATATTTTTCTTTGTTGGTTTTAATTTCGATGTTTAATTTTTTGTCTTTGTTAACAAAGACTAAACGCTCAGCTCTTTCAATGTCTCTTCCATCAAACAATGTAATTTGCGCTACTCCAATCGGAAATTTCTTAAGTGGCACTTTAAATTCATTTCTACCTCTGGTAATGTTTACTTCTCTTGAAAAATAATCTTTACCTCTTACTTGGCACATTAATGACATTCTTTCGTCTTCTGTTGAGTTAACAATCACTTTTAAGTTGTCATCATCTTCTTCCTCAACATTCAATACCCATCCTCTGCTCATTCTTTCTGGCATCGTATAAGCTTTTGCAATTCCTGATGGCTTTGTAATAAATGCTTTGTAGTCTTGTCCAATTTTTGGCTCAAACTCAAAAGCACCCATTCCATTATGAAAACTTGTAAACTCAGCAACAATTCTTCCTTTAGTATCTTTTACCACTCCCTCAATATCTGCTGGTTTACCAAACTCATCCATTGCTTTAAAAGCAACATTGGTTTCTAATCCCTCTACTAAATCTCCACCTTCTGGGAAAAATGAAATATCAATGTTTCCTAAAGTGATAGGAATTGATCTGGAAATGCTTTCTGTTCTCCCCTCAAAATCTATCATCACATTTAATAAACCATCATTGGTTGCTAATGCTTCTGGTAATTCAAACTTCACATAGGCTTCTCCAATCTCATTGGTTGTAAATTTTTTAGTTAATATGTTCTCGCCATTTAACATCGCTACATATTTAAATTCGTGGTCAGACAGTGGCATATTCGTTAAGGTATTTAAATCCAACTTGGCGATTACATCATCTCCAGGACCATAAGCCTTACGTTGAAATTCTAATTTCATTTTTAATCGTGGTAGTACTGATTTTTGTACTTGAATTTCTTTTTCAAAAAATGTTTTATCATTCTTTTGCCAGTTCGTATAAGCCTTTACTTTATACATCCCTCCCATCATATTGGAGGCAATGGCAAACTCTGCATTTGTTTTTCCTTTACGTGCAATCAAGTTCATTTTTTGAGCAACGTTTCCTTTTGGGTCTATTAACTCAACATGTAAAATATCACTTTTAACGGATGGTTTCAAATCAACCCCATTTCTTACAAATGCACTAAACCAAATGGTTTCACCCGGTTTATACATGGGTTTATCAAATTGCAGATAGACCCTGTCTTCTGGTCGCTCTTCATTAAATGTTTTAATTTTTGATTTTAAATCAGTAAGAAATTCATTCGATAAAACTTCTTCTGTAAATGTTCCCGGCATCAAAGAACCAAGAAACAAAATTGTGGTTAGCGCGATTAAGATATTTCGCATTTTAGTTTTCATATTAGTTTTCATAACGTTTAAATTTTAATTAATTATTTTTTTTAGTTCCCAATATTTCACTAACGTTCCAATCAGGGTTAATTCAATTTCTCATTTTAAAAAATGATTTTCATTAACTTAGATGAGAAGAAAAAATAAATTCCATAAAATCAAATCATATTTTTTACTGACCTTTGTATTTACAAGGACAGAATGATTTATTATATTAGATGCGTGAAAATAAATTCAGTCATATTTAAAGTTTTTATACTACTATTTTCAGTTATTCTGACAAGTAATATTTCTGCTCAGGAAAAAATAAAAGATAGAATTTCTTTTATACATAATAGTATAGTTAACCGCACAGGCATAACCGCTGCTAGTAGAACACATGCCAAAAAACAAGCCCTCTTTATTCATAATTTTATCATGAATATTCAATGGAAAAATTATGCCCAACTCGATACCTTTACTATTGCTGTACTTGGAGATACTACTGGCCTTGTATTGTATGAGTTATCCATAGTAGCTCAAGAAAAAAAAGCAAGAGACCTACCAATAAAAGTTAAAAGCCTAACAAACATTGATGATATAAGTGATGTGCAGTTACTCTACTTTGATAAATCCTCTAATTTAAAATTAGAAAATGTATACAAAGCGATTGGTGACAGTGCAATACTTATGGTAACCCAAGGCTATCCTTATG
>JBFIEB010000117.1:0-7889 GCA_041603555.1 Vicingaceae bacterium | reverse complement strand
TATACTTATAACAAAATTTCTACCCATATTATAAATACCCTTTTGCTTTAAGCGAGATAAATGATTAAAATGTTGACGGTCTAATAAATTAGTTACCCCAACTGTTAATTCTAGGGATTGTTTGCCTAACATTAATTCAGCACCAATCGAAGCATTTAGCAACACATAAGTTAGTGTAGCAGTTTCGTAAGCATCAATATTGTTTTGAGCAAAAATAGTATTTACCCCCACGCTAATAAATGGTTTTTTAATAAACTTAAAACCCTTTAAATCTGCTTTTAAAGTATTTAACAAATTATTCCCTGGTATTCTTGGCAAATAAGTTCCATCAGATTTTTTGCCAATTACCATAGCATATTGTGTTTCAAAATGTAACCAGTGCATCACATGTGGATGAATATCTATAGTCGTTTCAAAACCATATAAATTAGCATCTGTTTGAGTGTAATTAAACAATTGAACACCATCCACAGTACTATCTTGAGGATTTAGGTAAATAAAGTTATTAATGTAGTTGTAAAATGGAGAAACGACTAGAGAGACGTGTTCACTATTCATTTCAATGCCCAAATCCAATTCAACATTATTTTCAGTGGTTAAATCAGCATTTCCTAATTCATACCTTATTGCTCCATGATGAACTCCATTGGAAGTTAGCTCAGCTAAATTTGGCGATCTAAAGCCTGTTGCTACATTAGTTCTAATTAACCATGCAGAATCTAATTGGTAAGTAACCCCAAAAGAACCATTTACCGCTCCAAAACTAAGGCCTAAAGGTTCAATTTCTACACGCTCTTCTTCATGATGTTCGGGATTGGTTTCATAAGTTGTAATTGTTTTCATATCGTATCGAATACCCGACAAGAAATTAAACTTTTTCATCTTATACTTAAACAAGGCAAATACCCCAAGTTGACTAATATCAGCATCTGGAATTAAAACCTCATGACCTCTATTGCTATTCATTTGTGTTTTACCTTGCGAGCCAACAACAATGTTTAATTTTTTTGAATTAGGCAAAAACCATTTTACATCATAATTATAAGTGGTTAAATTCATGTCTAATGCACCTGTATCTTGCAAACTATACAATAATTTTTGATTAAAATATTCAGGTCTTTCATGTTCCCCTTCAGTTTCAAGTGCATGCTCATCTTCAAACTCTTTTCTATCGTTATTTTGATAACCCAAATTTACACTCACTTTTGAATTCCCGAAAAAGAAAGTATTTTCCATTGACATAACATTTGAAGTAGTTAATTGATAAGGTATTAACAACGCCTTATCATAATTCTGAAAAGATTGCTCTTCAGGAATACCAATTGCCGCTTGGTTAAAGGAATAAGTAACATCCGTAATCCAAGGTTTGGTAATAAAACCTATGCTTCCTCTTATAACTCGCTCATTAAATCGTGTGTTGGTTACTCGTAAATGCTGCTTATCAAAAATTGCTTCCGATTGTTTGTAATCAGAATGCATATTGAAACCCGCATTTAAACCAAAACGAAAATGTTCTTTAGTTCCTTTAACACCAATACTGGTTTTATAACCGTCCGTATTCGAAAAGTACTTGCTTGCTACATTTCCTTGAATGGTATTAACCGGAGCTGGTTTTTCTGCCACAAAATGCAGTACACCTCCCATTGCATCAGCACCATACAATAAAGAAGATGGTCCTTTAATAATCTCCACTTTATCCACTCCCAGCTCATTCAAGCCTAAACTATGATCATCTCCCCATTGTTGGTTATCAAAAGGCATTCCTTGGTTATAAACCAACACGCGATTATTACTCAACCCTCTAATAACAGGTTTGCTTACTCCAACTCCAGCACTAGAAATACTAACTCCAGCAACATTTCCTAACGATTGCATTAACGAGACATTAACGGATTGTTGCAACTGTTCTCCATCAAATTGAATTACCTCAACTGGGTTTTCATCCTGACTACTATGATAAACTGAAGAAACTACAAACTCCTTCGTTTCTATTACAGCCTGTTTTAAAGCAAAATCCAGATTGAGGTCTTCTGAATTAACTTCTATGATTTTTAAAATAATCTCATAACCGATAAATGATATTTGCAATTTATAAGTCCCCTTACGTGGGAGCTTTAAAACATAATTACCATCAACATCTGTAACAATACCTTTCTTAATTTCTGGTAAATAGATGTTTACACCAGGTATGGTTTCTTTGGTTAGGGCATCTGTAATTTTCCCTTTAATACTTTGTGCTTTTAACACAGTTGAGATCATAATAACTATAATCATCAATAATATATTTTTCATGATTGTTTATTAAATAGTTTTAATGCACGCAAGTGCGATTAACTCGATACTATTTAATAAGCAGGAGGACCTCTTAAACTTAGGGTGCGAAGAAAAATATTTTGAACCAACCATAGATATTTCACCTTAGTTTGTTGTTCAAAACAGCGAATGATATTTTTTGAAGCTAAATCATGGCCTGCAAGATAACTTGTTGAAAAATTGAAACTACAAATAAAATCAGCATGTGTTATTTCAAATTTGTGAAAGTGATTGATGTTTTTATTTTCACAAGTATGTTCTATATGGTCGTGTTCAAAAAATACATGTAAAGACTTTCCAACAATAACATTAAAAAATGCTAATGCTAAAACTAGGCTTAATATATTTCGAACTATTTTCAAGTTGTAATTTTTACAAAATTAACCCTTTTTCAATATTGCATTCCAGCCCTGAGCTGTTAGTTCATGTACTTGTTCGCCCTTTGAAACAAACTGATAACTACCTTTATCTGAGGTAATATGACCAATTACAGCTACTCTTTTTTCGTCTTTTATTTTTTCGTAATCGTCAAGCGATATAGTAAACAATAATTCATAATCTTCTCCTCCATTTAAAGCGCAAACTACAGGATCTAACTTCATTTCTTCGGCAGCCGAAACCGTAGTATGATCTAATGGAATTTTGTCTTCGTAAATAGTACATCCAACATCAGACTGCTGACAAATGTGTATCAAATCTGATGACAATCCATCAGAAACATCCATCATAGAAGTTGGTTTTACCCCAATTTCCTCAAACATATCAATAACGTCCTTTCTAGGTTCGGGCTTTAACTGACGTTCCAGTACATAATCATACCCAGAAAAATCAGGCTGTATCTTTGGGTTTTCATTAAAAATTTGTTTTTCCCTTTCTAATAATTGAAGCCCCATAAAAGCTCCTCCCAAATCGCCCGAAACGCAAATCAAATCATTCTCTTTAGCACCGTCTCTATAAACTAAATTTTCTTTTTCTCCTTCACCTAAAGCTGTAATACTAACTATCAATCCCGAAGTAGATGATGTGGTATCCCCACCAACTAAGTCCACCCCATAAATATTACAAGCCAAGAAAATTCCTTCATATAGCTCTTCTAGTCCTTCTACAGACATTCTGTTGGAAACAGCAATAGAAACTGTAATTTGTTTGGGTACAGCATTCATCGCATAAACATCAGATAGATTTACCGTTACCGCTTTATAGCCTAAATGTTTTAAAGGCATATAAAGCATGTCAAAATGAATCCCTTCTACTAATAAATCCGTGGTAACAACTGTCTGCTTATTTTTATACGAAATTACAGCAGCATCGTCTCCAACTCCTTTTATAGAAGATGGGTTTTGTAATTTTATATTTTCTGTTAAATGTTTAATTAAACCAAATTCGCCTAATTCATCTAACTCACTTAGTGGCTTGTCATTTTTATCCTCTAACATAGTTGCAAATGTATGAATTCATTCCTTTTTTTAATAATCTTCATTTATTGATGATTATCATGTTTGGATACCACATTTTTAGTATTTTTGTATTAATTTAGAATGAATCTAAATAAGAAATTATGATAACAGTATCTGAAAACGCAAAAAACCAAGCCATTATGCTAATGAGTGAAGATAATGCTCCTGAAGGAAGCTTTATTCGTGTTGGTGTAAAAGGTGGTGGTTGTTCTGGATTAACCTACGATATGAGCTTTGATCATGTTATTAATGAAGATGACAAAACTTTTGAAGACAAAGGAGTAAAGATTGTTTGTGACAAAAAAAGCATTTTATACTTAGCCGGAACAGAATTAGATTTTTCTGGTGGACTAAACGGTAAAGGATTTGTTTTTAAAAATCCAAATGCCAATAGAACTTGTGGTTGCGGGGAAAGTTTTTCGCTATAATTAAATTCAAAGTAATATTATGGCAGCTTATACAGAAGATGAATTAGAAGAAGAATTAAAGAACCAAGAATACAAATATGGTTTTACTACTGATATTGAATCAGAGGTTATCCCAATAGGGTTAAACGAAGATGTTGTTCGTTTAATCTCTCTAAAAAAAAATGAGCCAGATTGGTTATTAGACTTTAGGTTAAAGGCATTTTCCCATTGGCAAAAAATGGCTGAAAAAAAATGGGCTCATGTTGATTATCCAGAAATTAATTTTCAATCCATTTCATATTATGCTGCTCCAAAAGAAAAAAAAGACGTTGATTGGGATGATGTTGATCCTGAACTTAAAGCTACAATGGATAAGCTGGGCATTTCAATGGATGAGCAAAAGGCATTAAGCGGTGTTGCTGTCGATTTCGTTATGGATTCTGTTTCGGTAAAAACTTCTTTTAAAGAAAAATTAAGTGAACTAGGAATCATATTTGGCTCATTTAGTGATGCTGTTCAGGAACACCCAGAATTGGTTAAAAAATATCTTGGAAGTGTGGTCCCCAGCACGGATAATTTTTATGCAGCCTTAAATGCAGCTGTATTTTCTGATGGGTCCTTTTGCTACATCCCAAAAGGTGTGCGATGCCCAATGGAGCTCTCAACATATTTTAGAATTAATGAGGCCAATACTGGTCAATTTGAAAGAACATTATTGATTGCAGATGAAGATAGCTATGTTAGCTACCTTGAGGGATGTACAGCCCCAATGAGAGATGAAAATCAATTGCATGCAGCCGTTGTAGAATTAATTTCTTTAGATGGAGCAGAAATAAAATATTCGACCGTACAAAACTGGTACCCGGGAGATAAAAATGGGAAAGGTGGGATTTATAATTTTGTTACCAAAAGAGGAATATGCCACACTGGTTCAAAAATATCATGGACACAAGTAGAAACTGGCTCAGCTGTAACATGGAAATACCCTTCTTGTATTTTAAAAGGCGACAACTCTATTGGAGAATTTTTCTCAGTTGCAGTAACAAATAATTATCAGCAAGCAGATACTGGGACTAAAATGATACATCTAGGGAAGAATACCAAGAGTACAATTATATCGAAAGGAATTTCTGCAGGATTTAGTAACAACTCTTACAGAGGGCTAGTTCAAATAAATAAAAATGCAAAAAATGCAAGAAATTTTACTCAATGTGATTCCTTACTCATGGGAGATAGATGTGGTGCCCACACATTCCCATACATAGAAGTGAAAAATAGTACTGCTAAAATAGAACATGAAGCGACCACTTCGAAAATAGGAGAAGATCAATTGTTTTATTGTAACCAAAGGGGTATTAATACCGAAAAGGCCATCAATTTAATTGTGAATGGTTATTGTAAAGATGTTTTAAATAAACTGCCAATGGAATTTGCAGTTGAGGCACAAAAATTGTTAGAAATTAGCCTCGAAGGTTCTGTAGGATAACACCAATAGATTATGAAACAATTAATTATTATTTTATGTACATTCTGCTTGATTAACGCCACCAAAGGACAAGATGAAGCAACAAGAAAAAAACATTACTACACCATAGATGAGGGTGTAGCTTTATCTGGATATGATCCAATGACATATTTTGCCAATAACCCCTTTGCGGGTAAAAAATCTATTGCTCATACTTATAAAGGGATTACCTACTATTTTGTAAGTGAAAAAAGTAGAGAAATTTTCAAAGCAACTCCTGAGAAGTATGAACCCGCTTATGGTGGCTGGTGCGCATATGCCTTGGCAAAAAAGGATCCAGAAAAAATGGAAGCTGACCCAGAAACTTATAAAATAGTTGATGGAAAATTATATGTTTTTTACAACAGTTTTGGGATTAATACAGTTAAAAAATGGAATAAAGATGAAGCTAAATCTAAGGGCACAGCTGATAAAAATTGGAACAAAATTATCTCAGAATAATAGAGAATATCATTAAAAATGAAAAAGCTATTCATCATATTATTTTTAACCTCAACTATAAGTTCTTATGGTCAAAAAGATGAATCTTTAAGAAAAAAACATTTTAATACTAAGTTTAATGTGGCTTTATCGGGATATGATGCTGTTTCTTATTTTACTAATAAACCCACAAAAGGAACTTCAGAAATACCCTACATACATAAAGGTATTATTTATTACTTTGAAAATGAGATGAATAGGGCGCTTTTCATTAGTGACCCAAATAAATATGAACCTGCCTATGGTGGTTGGTGTGCGTATGCAATGGGATTGGACAAAGCAGAAAAAGTTAGCGTTAACCCTAAAACTTACAAAATATTAAACAACAAACTTTATCTTTTCTACAATAAGTATGGAATAAATACTTTAAATAAATGGAACAATGATGAAAAAAATTTAAAGATAAAAGCGGATAAAAATTGGAATAAAATAATATCAGAATAATAATGTTAAATATAAAAAATTTACACGCAAACATAGATAATAAAGAGATTCTTAAAGGAATCAATTTAGAAATTAAAGCTGGGGAAGTTCATGCTATTATGGGTCCTAATGGCTCAGGAAAAAGTACACTATCAGCAGTTTTAGCAGGAAGAGAAGAATATGAAGTTACCAAAGGTGAAGTCACCTTTGAAGGTAGTGATTTACTAGAGTTAAATCCTGAAGATAGAGCTAGAGATGGTTTGTTTTTAGCTTTTCAATACCCAATAGAAATACCAGGTGTAAGCAATATTAATTTTCTAAAAACTGCAATAAACGAGACAAGAGCATATAAGGGTCAAGACCCTATTTCAGCAAAAGATTTCTTAACATTGGTAAAAGAAAAATCTGCTTTGGTGGAACTAGATGCTTCTTTAGCTTCACGTTCTGTAAATGAAGGTTTTTCCGGAGGGGAAAAGAAACGAAATGAGATATTTCAAATGGCAATGTTATCGCCTAAATTAGCAATATTAGATGAAACAGATTCTGGTTTAGATATTGATGCATTAAGGATTGTCGCAAAAGGCGTAAATACTTTAAAATCAAAGGATAATGCAACAGTTGTTATTACTCATTATCAAAGATTATTAGATTTCATTATTCCTGATTTTGTACATGTTTTATATGATGGGAAAATTGTAAAAACGGGAGGGAAAGAATTAGCACTGGAACTGGAAGAAAAAGGGTACGATTGGATTAAACAAGAGGTAGATTTAGTGTAAAATGACTACAACAGAACTTACAAAAAAGGATATTTTACTAGAAACTTTAAGCCAACTTGATTTTTCTAACGAACCTTCATTTTATCAAGGTTTAAGAAAACAAGCTTTATCAGAATTAGAAAACTTAGAATTTCCTAATTCAAAAACAGAATATTGGAAATATACCCGACTTGGGAAAATTATCAATAAGAAATATGAAATAAAAAAAGCTGAAATAATTGACATAGATGCCTTTCTAATTCCAGATTTAGATGTTAATATTATTGTTCTTGTTAATGGATTCTACAATAAATCATTATCACATATCGAAGAACAAGAAGGGATAAAACTACTCTCTCTTATTGATGGAAAAGAAAACGGTGTTGTTATCAAAAACCATTTCAGCAAATATGCTTCTTCTAAAAATGAAATATTTTTAGCTATTAATAATGTCTTTCATTCCGATGGAGTCTGTATTCATTCAGATAAGAATGTTATTGCCAAAAAACCATGCCATATCATTAAC
>JBFIEB010000116.1:0-7894 GCA_041603555.1 Vicingaceae bacterium | reverse complement strand
TCTTGTATTATCTTAACCTCTTCTTCTGTGTCTGAAGGAAAAGCGTTAATGGCTACAACTGGATTTAGACCGAATTTTTTACAGTTTTCGATATGTTTTTCCAAGTTAGGAAAACCATTTTTAACTTTTTCTACACTAGGTGTATTGTATTCCTCTTTTTTAGCTCCACCATGATGTCTTAGCGCTCTAATTGTAGCAACTAATACTAAAGCTTTTGGTTTTAATCCTGCAGAAACACATTTAATGTCTAGGAATTTTTCAGCACCTAAATCTGCTCCAAAACCAGCTTCTGTAATCACATATTCTGATAAAGAAAGCCCCATTTTTGTTGCTATAATCGTGTTTGTTCCTTGGGCGATATTCGCAAATGGACCACCATGTATGATGGCTGGATTTTCTTCAAGGGTTTGAACCAAATTTGGCTTAATCGCATCCTTTAAAAGAATAGCCATAGCATTTTCAGCTTTTACATCTCTGGCATAAATTGGTTTTTTGTCAAAAGTATATCCAACAAAAATATTGCCCAATTTCTTTTTAAGGTCTCCAAAATTTTCAGCCATACACAATATGGCCATTACTTCAGATGCAGGAGTTATATTAAATCCATCTTCTCTAGGAATCCCATTCATAGAGCCACCTAAACCGATAGTGATTTTTCTTAAAGCCCTATCATTCATATCCATTACTCTTTTCCAAACTATGGTTCTTGGATCAATCCCTAGGTTTCTAGTTTTGCTTTGTATATTGTTATCTATTAACGCAGATAATAAGTTATTCGCTTTTTCAATGGCAGAGAAATCTCCAGTAAAGTGCAAATTAATATCTTCCATAGGTACTACTTGGGCAAAACCTCCACCAGCTGCACCACCTTTAATCCCAAAAACAGGTCCAAGAGAGGGCTCTCTTAAAACGACAGTACTTTGTTTTCCAATTTTATTTAAACCCTCTGTTAACCCAATGGATGTAGTTGTTTTTCCTTCTCCTGCTGGCGTAGGGGTTATAGCGGTTACCAATACTAAATTATTTTGGGCAACTTTTTTTTCATCAATAAGACTTAAAGGAAGCTTAGCTTTGTACTTACCATAAAGCTCAAGGTCATCATGGTCGATTCCTAATTTAGTGGCCATTTCATTTACATGAACCATTTTATTTTTTTGAGCAATCTCAATATCAGATGGAAATTTTGCTACTGTCATAATTTATTTTTTTAATTTGGAGTTTAAAGATATAAAAAATAAGAAAAGGCAACATAAAGTTTATTAGTTAAATTATTATTAAATTGAAACCGATTTGGCATCATTCTTGAAAATGTGTCATCTAAATTAAAAACTATCTTAAAAATGAAAACCATATTTATTCTATTAGCCGTATTTTTCTCAGCTAATGTTTTATTATCTCAAGATAAACCTGAAGTTATATCAGCATTTGAAGATGAAAAATTTAAAGAAGAATTTAATATTTTACCTGAACCAAAAGTTACTTTTGAGCTTGATATTACGGCAGCTTTTACTTCAGGTCAGTTTAAAGAATTTTATCCTAAAGATGGAATGGGAGGAATAGGATTGAGCACTCTTTTTCCATTGAGCATAAAAAACCCTTTGGATGTTGGATTTGAATTTGGTTATTATTTTATGAGTGAGACAAGAGATAAATTTGAGTACCATGCACCATTTATAGGCGTTTATGATGTTTATGCGCGAGTTTCTGGATCAATGGTTCCTTTTCATATAATAGCAAGAGTTTATCCTTTGAAAAATTCTTCCTCACCAGTTCAGCCGTATGTTGAAGGTTTAGCTGGGTTTCGATTATTTGTTGTAAATCAAGAAGTTAATGCTTATATAGTTAGTTCTGGTGAGGAATTACCTCGGGTTACTGTAACAAATACAACTGGTTCTTGGAGTTATGGCTTTGGTGCCGGGGTTAAAATAAAAGTTAGCAAAAATAACTTACTTTATTTAAATGCTAAGGCAAATCAGTTGTATGGTACTGAAACAAATTACATGGATCCTTCAAGTGTTGCTCTATATGAAAATGGGACAGTTGAATATTCAAGTTTTCGGTCACGAACTGATGTGCTTAGATTCTCGATAGGGCTACATTTAATGATTGAATAAATAAAAATTACATTTAACCTTAATATATAAATCATGAAGAAAATAATATATATAACAGTTTGTTTGATTGCGTTCTCTGCTACAAATATTACTGCTCAAAATTGGAGAGATTTAAAAAAGAAAGCCAAAGAAAAAACTAAAGAGGTAAAAGAATCCGGATTGCCTGCGGGGAGCGGAGTATTGAGTGAAGATGAAGTAGGGAGAGGATTGAAGGAGGCTTTAAATCAAGGAGTAACTAAGGGTGTTGCTCAATTAAATAAAAAAGATGGATATTTTAAAGATGCACAAATAAAAATTCCTATGCCAAAAGAGGCTGAAGGTGTTGAAGATAAATTAAGAAGTTTAGGTCAAGGCAAAAAGGTGGACGAAGCCATTGAAAGCATGAATCGCGCTGCGGAAGATGCAGCTGAAGGAGCGAAAGATATTTTTGTTGCTGCGATTAAGGGAATGACTTTAACTGATGCTATGAGTATTTTAAAGGGAGATGATAATGCGGCAACTAAATACTTAAATAAAGCTACCCGTTCCGAGCTTAATAAGAAGTTTCAGCCTGTTATTAAGGTGTCTTTAGATAAAGTGGGAGCAACAAAACATTGGAAAACAGTATTCGGTTCTTACAACAAACTTCCTTTTGTGAAAAAGGTAAACCCTGATTTGGAAAAATATGTTACTGAGAAAGCATTGGATGGCCTTTTTATTCAGGTGGCTAAAGAAGAACTTAAAATAAGAAAAGATCCTTTAGCTAGGGGATCAGATTTGCTAAAAAAAGTTTTCGGTAAATAAAAAAGGTAGAAACATAAATGCTCCTACCTTTTCGAACTAAAAATCAGCAATCTTAATGATTACGGTTATAAAACTATTAGCTAATGGTTTTGTAACAACTGAACAAATAGTAAGTTATTAAGACTTAATTGTTAATTCTAAACTCTTTATAGTCCATCTAAATAAGATGTTAGGGCAGTTTCAGTAGTTTGGCTTAAACTTACATCTATTGTTGCGCTTGAGTTTACAGTACGTGTTTCAGTATAGCTAAAAAGATTTCCACTTGCATCTTGGGCCATCATTACAATTTTTACACTCGACCCATTTGGAATTAATCCAGAAACAGTATTATATGCTTGCATAACCGTTTGTGTCGCTGGGAAGTAAATGAAAATACCAACATTAGTTAAATCATCAACTTGCGATGTGAAAGACAGTGTATGACCACTTCCTGTTCCAACTTGTATGTCAGCATTATGCCACCCCAAGGTATTGGTATATCCTAAATAACCATAACCTGTAAGTGTAAATGGATTACCAGTATTTGACCAATTTACAAAGGACCCATTGTCTGTTCCAAAATAAATACTCATACTTGCCTGAGGTGCCCCATTTGGCATTTCAAAACCATAGGGACAACTTGGTTTTAAAAATAATTCTTGACTATTTTTAGTTGCTCTAATTCTGATTTCACCATCAGTCTCTAGAATGTTTCCACTAGCTATCGTAGGCATTTGCCAGTAAATCATGTCCTTAGGGGTGTAAAGTTCCACTAAGTGAATGGAGAAGGGATAATCTATGGTGTCATTATTTCCGTCTACCAAACAATTTTTTCCTCCATAAATTTTTGTTCCCTGATTGCCTATAATTGTATCGTTGCTTGGTCCGGTAATTATAAATTCTTGTTCCTGCTGCTTTTTAGAGTCTAGGTAAGAGTTTATTGGATTATATGCATTTAATTGTTCTTCTTCTGGAACTTCAATTCTATCTTTTTTACAACTGTAAGTTGTTAAGGTAATAATTGACACTAAAATTAATGCAGAAAATAAGTTTAAATTTTTCATAATATTTAAATTTAGTTATATGCTGGACAAACTATTGTTTTTCTTATGTCTTGTGTATTTCTATAGCCACTTCCACCATTGTCACACCCAAAGATATACAATAAACCTAACTGTAAGTGTGTCTCTTGAAATTTTATGTTGTATCGATATTCTAAAAACGGACGTAGGCACTTATTGGTTGTAATCCCGCCCCCACCTTCTATATTCCAGTTAGTTGATGAGGCTCCTTCTAAAACTGAAGACCCGGCATTATTCCAATTATTATATCCTCCATGAGCTAATAAATAAAAATCAAAAGTATTACTTCTTAGCAATTTATATTCAAGACTTAAACCAACTGTCCATTCCGAAACGGGTCCTATAAAATAATAGGAGAATTGAGGCACGTAACTTAAAGTGTTATTTGGGTAAATACTAACTCGTACACCAGCACCAAAACTTTCTGATTGAATGTTGTATAAAGCAGAAGCACCAACTCCAATGTTTTGATTAAAACCTAAAATAGGCAATAAAAATAATGCGAGAAGTACTTGCGATTTTTTCATTGAGTTAATTTCCTCCAATAATTATACCAGTAATCCGAGCAAATTTAATTGATTATTACTTATTCAACATACAATACTAAACCTTTTAAATATTCCCCTTCAGGATGATAAATATTAACTGGATGGTCAGCAGGCTGAGAGAGGTGATGTAGTACTTTAACATTACGACCAACTTCTATTGCTGCTGCGGTAATGGTGTCATAAAATGTTTTCCGATTTATGACTTGAGAACATGAAAAGGTAAACAGAATTCCACCAGATTTAATCTGTTTTAAAGCCATTGCGTTTAACCTTTTATAGCCTTGAATTGCATTATGTTTTGATTTTTGATGCTTTGCGTATGCTGGAGGATCTAAAACAACAACATCATATTCAGCTTTGCTCTCTTTTAAGAAATCTAACGTGTCTGATGTAAAAGATTGGTGGTTTTTAAAACCATTCAATTTAATATTCTCATTAGTTAGATCTATCGCTTTCTGAGAGCTATCTACAGAATGAACCTCTTTAGCTCCTGATTTTAACGCATAAACTGAAAAACCTCCAGAATAACAAAAAGTATTTAATACTTTTTTTCCTTTGCTATAATCTACAATTAACTTTCTGTTTTCTCGTTGGTCTAAAAAGAAACCAGTTTTCTGACCATTAATCCAATCTAAATTGAATTGATGTCCGTATTCTAAGCCAATTAAGACTGGCTCTCCATTTGTGTAGATATAGTCATTCTTAACTTCCTCTTCAGTTTGTTTAGCTATACTTTCTGCACTTTTATTGTAAATGGCCAATAGATTTTCTCCATAAACATTTTTCAAAGAATTGACTATTTCCTCGATAATATTATAGATGCCAACAGAGTGAGCTTGAATAACAGCTGTGCCATTATAAAAATCAATAATTAACCCCGGTATATCATCCCCTTCCGCATGTATTAAACGATATATGTTCGTAGATGGGTTATTAGTTAGCCCTAATTTTTCTCTTAAATTATAGGCTGATTGAATTTTTTTGTTCCAAAACTCTTGATCGATTTTAACTTGTTCAAAAGAAATAATACGAACAGCAATAGTTCCATCACTAAAGTATCCAAGAGCTAAAAAGTTGTTTTTATAATCAACAATTTCAATTAGTTCTCCAATATTCGGAGCCTCACTATTTTCACTAATTATTCTATTAATTGCACCAGAAAATAACCAAGGATGTTTTCGTTGAATTGAACTTTCTTTCCCTTTATCTAATACAATTGATTTTAACTCCATTTTGCAAAGGAAAGCAATTGAAGATTGAATAATTTATTTTTTAATAAAAATATAACCTAAACCGAAAATAAGCTCAAAAGATGAATGCCAGACAATTGCATTTCCGTTAGCAATAGGGACATCAGCATAACATAATACGAATTTAGATTCGATATCTATGTAAAACCTTTCTGATACTTTGAGATGTTGAGAAAGTGATGTATTAATAGCTGGTCCAGCAATATAATATCCCTTATTAAAAAAAGACTGTTTTGAATCGAATCTTATTCCACGGATAGTGCTTTCTGGATGTGCTAAAACTATACCTGCACCAGTTCTCCATAGAAACGGATGCTTTTCTGTCCAATTTAATTTTATTACCCGGTTAATGGTTATCTGGTTGTAACCATGAGTTACATTAAAATACTCTATTTCGTCTGGTGGATTATTTAAATATAGTTTTTGATGTTTAAGTTCACATTCCCAAGCATTTCCATTTTTCCATTTACCTAATCTTAATACCCAGAATATAGGAGGGGTTAGAGGTTCAGAATAGTAATTACCAGATAACTTTATGTCGGCATAACCTTCTTGTTTAATAGTTAAAGGAAGGGGTATATTTAAGGGGACTCCTGTGTGAAACTCTAACGACCAATTACTTGTTTCTTGGGAGCAACAAATATGACAAAAAGTTAATAGGGTTATAAGCAATAATCCTCTTGACATACTAATAACAAATTAATTACTTTTCTGTATTTTATAAGCTACCCCATCAACATTTAAGATATAAAACCCTGCTGCTTGATTAGATAAATTTAATTTAACATCAGTAGTATTAACTGCTTCTGAAAATACTACCCCCCCATAGATGTTATATAACTTAATCTCTTTAATTATCTCATCTGATTTTATCATTATATCAGATTCAGTTGGATTAGGATAAATAGATATGTTTTGAGATGTAGTTGTTAAGCTATTTATGTTTGTAATAGGTGAGTAGATATAAAATTCATACTCCGCTCTTTCTGGATTTAGTTTTATTGCATCTGAATTAAATGCTCTTATATAAAACTTTACATCTAAACCACTTGATTGGTAGGGGAGTATTGCAGTATACGTTTGATCTCCTGCCACTATATCTCCATTTGTTCCATCATCATACATCTTGTAGTTTCTAAATTTAGAATTGTAAGTACTAGTTGTCACTCTAAGCTGAACGGAATCTTCATTGCTTACTTGCGTTGTAACATATTTTGTTCCGGATATGTCAATAATTTGCACATTAGAAATATTAGGTGGTGTTTTACTGATTTCTGGATGTGATTGAAGGAATAGTTTTCGTTTAGTAACTGTTGATACTATCCCGGCTGTAGAGAATCCAAAAGGAGTGAATTCACTATTTACGTTTGTATAGAAGGGAATCATGCTCCAAAATTTATTAGGATCATTATTAGCAGAGGTTGCTGCAATATTCTGTAAATAGGTTGCATAATTTTTTACAGCTGCTGAATCCAAACTTTCATCAATTATGGTTCTTAAATGAGCAGAATATATTCTTGAGTACTCTGAGTTTGGATCAGAAATAAGTTGGGTAATTAGGGGATACCAAAAACAATTATATCCATAATATGGGTCATAATGATATAAGGAATCTTTTACAGCATGATGACCTAATAAGGCACCTACAAAACTTTCAGAGAGGTCCCATGGTATCATTTGAAACAAACCATCACCAGTTTGATACAGATAATAGTTATGTTGATATAAACCATTATAAACATCAAGATTAGCAACCACTTGATTAGCTGCAAAAGCCCATAATACTCTATCTACATTTAGTATAGAATCTATTTGTGAAGGATTAAAATTTAGTGTAGTAATTAAATTTAATAATTCTGTCCAACCAATTGGAGACTTTAAATCATAGTGGTCATAATAAAGTGTAGTATCATTCCCAAGGTAAGTTAAATCAGAATTTCCTGTTGGCCCCGGTTGATTGAATTGTTGGATAGGGTCACATTTAAAAAGAACACCATTTTTTTCATTAAAATGTTTTAATAAAAAATCATCATCAACAGATTCTGTAGTTACATATAGCCCAAGATAATTACCTTGTACATAAACATTCATAAAATTTCCTTCTGAAGTAGGAAGGTACTTTCTGTAAATCCGAAAAG
>JBFIEB010000115.1:0-7923 GCA_041603555.1 Vicingaceae bacterium | reverse complement strand
GTAAAAGAAAATGATAAAGGGTTTTTCTTAAATCCAACCTTATGTTTAGCTCCCGAAAACGCTGTAATTAAACCACTAGATGCAAAACGATGTAAATTAATTACCAAATCATAATTTGTGTTTTTAACACTTTTCGTAATCGCCTTAAGGTTATCAAGCTTATGACTTTGTTTATTCCAAATTAATACTTCGTTTATAATCGGATGATTATCCAACAATCCTTCATTTCCTTTTCTTAATAAAAAGTCAATTCTACTATCGGGATAAAAATCGTTTAATTTCTCAACCACAGCAGTAGCAAGAATTACATCCCCAATAAAGGCAGTTTGTATGACTAGTATTTTATTTAGATTATACGGCAACATCATATTCTCTTAGTGCATCATTCAAAGAAGTTTTTAAATCGGTACTGGGTTTTCTTTTGCCAATAATTAGTGCACATGGAACATTGTATTGTCCTGCTTTAAAATCTTTAGTGAATGAACCTGGGATAACCACTGATCGTTCAGGAACCTCTCCATGGTACTCAGTTGCCTCGTCTCCACTCACATCAATAATCTTAGTTGATTTGGTAAGCACCACATTAGCACCTAGTACAGCTTCTTTTTTAACCCTAACACCTTCTACCACAATACATCTTGATCCAATAAAACAGCCATCTTCAATTATTACCGGGGCAGCTTGCAAAGGCTCTAACACACCTCCTATTCCAACACCTCCGCTTAAATGCACATCTTTGCCAATTTGAGCACAAGAACCAACAGTTACCCATGTATCCACCATTGTTCCCGCATCAACATAAGCGCCAATATTTACATAAGAAGGCATCATAATTACACCTTTGGCTAAATAAGCACCATAGCGTGCTACTGCATGAGGAACCACTCTTACCCCTAAAGCCTCATAATTCGTTTTGAGTTTCATCTTGTCATGAAATTCAAAAGGACCAACCTCTATGGTCTCCATTTTTTGAATTGGGAAGTATAAAACAACTGCTTTTTTTACCCATTCATTTACTTTCCAATTTTCACCATCCGGCTCGGCAACTCTTAAACTACCTTTATCTAGCAACTCAACAACCTCTCTTATAGCTTCTTGAGTTCCTGTCTCTTTTAAAAGGGATCTCTCATCCCATACTTTTTCTATTTTATTTCTTAATTCGTTCATTACCATAATTGTTTATTGGGTTGAAGTTATCACTTTTTCGAGAATAGATGTGCTACCCTCCCATGTATAATTTTCTTTTACAAATTCATATCCTTTTTGTCCAATCTCTTTTTGAAGATTAGTATTCTCAATTAATTTAATAATGTGGTGCGTATAATCTTTTTCACTGTTACCAATTAGTATATTTTTATCATGAGTTGCACCTAGAGCGTTATTAGCTAATTCTGAAGTAATACAGGGTAATTTCATGGCCATAGCTTCAAGTAATTTGTTTTGAAGTCCTGTTCCAATTTGCATTGGAGCAATAAAAATTTTTGATTTGGAATAATACTCAGCTATGTGCTCGACCCATCCCGTTACAATTACTCTATCTGATTTTAATTTTAATACTTTTGATGACGGTTGGGCACCAACTATTACCAAAGTTATAGTTGGTCGTTCTTTCCAAACCAAGGGCATCACATTATTTACTAAATAGACCACACTATCAACATTAGGTGGATATGCCATATTTCCAGTAAAAATTAAATCGTATTCTTTGTTCAACTCATTGTGCTTATACGTGTCATAATCAACTCCATTGGGAACAACCACTACATCATCGTTATTAACATTAACTATCAACTTTCGATCTTGTTCTGATATGATAACGTGCTTATCAAAATCTTCAAAAATAAAATGCTCATACCTTTTTAACCTTGTGGTTTCAGTTTTTAGAAACCATTTTAAATAAAAAGGCGCATCCTCAACCCTTCTCTCCATACCTCTTGCAAGAGCATCCATATAATCTAGTGTTTTTTTAATTTTAGAATCACGAACATACTCTGTAACCCTTATTAACTGACAGTAAATATGGTCTGGCTGATGCTTTAAAATAATCTTATTTATTTTTTTTTGTGCTGATTTATTATAGAAATAAGCCACTTGCAACGACTTATTGGTAAACAAAAGTTGAAACAATAAATTCCAGTAGATTTTCCATTTTGGAAGCCTTATTACCTCTATATCTGAGCAGAATTTGGATAGTATATCAATTGAAGATTGTTCTACTTTTTCATCTGATACTGCACATAAAATTATTTCATGGTGATGGGAAAGCTCCTTTATTTGATGGAAGGCACGTAACTTATCTCCCTTTTCGAGAGGGTAAGGAAATCGAGAAAGTAAAACAACTATTTTCACTGCTCTATATTTGTTGCTTAAAAAACTCGACCAAGTTATTTACAATTACTTTATTATCATAACTAGACGTCACCATTATTCTTGCATTTTCTCCAATTTCACTAACTAGTTCTTTATTAACTAAACATTGCCCTATAGCATCTACAAATTCTTTTGCTGTATTAGCAATTATTATATTCTTGCCTGACTTATAATTTATTCCTTCCGCTGCAATTGAAGTAGCAATAACTACTTTTTGCAAAGCCATTGCTTCAATTATCTTAATTCTCATTCCGCTTCCAGCAAAAAGAGGTACAACCATAATCGAATGCTGATTAATGAAGTCAACAGCGTTTTCAACTTCTCCTAGAACATTCACATTCGCTTGCTGGAAATTCAACAAAATTTGGGGCATGTTTTTACCTGCGAGGTTAAATTCAACACTCGGATAGCTTTTGATTACATCAGTCCAAACCTTTTCCAAAAACCAATTTATTCCTTCCTGATTCGGCAGCCAATCCATACTCCCTATATGAAAAATCGAATTCTTATTTGTTATTGAACTCACTTTATAATCGGTTAAATCTACACCAAATGGAAAAACCTGAATAGGAATTTGACACCCCATTTCAATCAGCTTATCTTTATCTTTTTGTGTAATAGCCGCTATACCATCAAAATTATTAAGTTCCGATTTCTCATAGCGTTCAAGTTTCCTCGCTAGATGATTTAAGTACCATTTTTTAAGGCCTTTTGATGCTGTCGCATTTCTGTACCATATTTCAGATTCAATATTATGAGCACGATATACTACCTTTGCCGAAGAAAAATTCCTAATCGTATTAAGATACATAGATACATATAAGCCCTCTATTAATACAACATCAAAATTATTATTACTAAGAGTAGATGTAATCACATCATCGAATACCTTAGTACTAAAACGCTCTAGATTATATGACTTACAAGAAAAGATATTAAATAGTGCGGCAATTGGTTTCGGTCTGGTATCAGCAAAAGCACTTTCGATTTGAGTTGAATTCAAATAGTCTGGATCAAGTTCATTTTGATTAAAAGGGTGTTTGTGGGTTGCTAAAGTCAATATTTTTACAACTACATTATTTTGCAAAAGCCCTTTCGTAATATTGTTCATCGCCTTGCACCCTCCGTCAATTTCCGGAAGAGGAGGTTTTGAGCATATTTGTAATACCTTCATTCCTTAGCTTTCTTTCTTAAAAATTCTGATGATAAAAGCTTTGTATGCTCCAAAGTTAAACATAGCCGAATCTGTAGTCGCTTTATAGGTGAAAAACAATCCTAATGGTAACAGTATTGCGGTTGACATCCACATTCCTTGATAAGGTAAAATAATCATCTCCTTCACCATGTCCTCCCCAATAATTGAAATCACCCAAAAAGTTAAAAAGAATATTACCGAAATTACCACTGGCATTCCAAGTCCTCCTTTTTTTACTATTGCACCTAAAGGTGCTCCAATTAAAAACATAATAAAACATGCTAAAGAGAAAGAGTATTTTCTATGCCATTCTATCTTCATCCTAGCAATATCCCTACTCTTTATTGTTGCTTGAGAAGCTGCTGCTCCTGATCTTCCTTTGTTAGTTCTTGCTGTATTAATTGCAATATCATAAAGTTGAATAAGTTCATGTTTTTCTAATTTTTGAAGATACTCTTCTCTTTTCAACACTTTTGCTTCCTCACTTTTAGATAAATTGAAAATTGAGTCGTTAAATAAATAGGAATTAGCTACTAATTGAGTAAAATCAGTTTCACTATCATGATATTGTCGCTCAAGTGTATCGATTTTATTTACCAATTGTTTTAAGCTAAAGAGCCTGTAATCATGCTTAAATGCGTCTTCATCAGTTCTATTAAACTCAAAACCTGCCAAACTTATTCTTATGTCATTTTCTTCAAAAGAAAACCTTGAAAGTGGATAAACTTTAGTGGTTATCTCTTCAGTTTGATCCTGATAATCAGTACCGTAAAAAAGCTTTATTGAAAAATAACTTTTATCCTCAGCCATTTTCATAATGGCAGAATCCGCTACTGTTAAATTTCGATTACCATTGTCACTCGTATGATTGTATATCATAACATCATGAAGCATTTCTTCTCCATTATCTAATTTATCTTTTTTCATCACCCGAATGGTATAACCTTCAATCTCGTTATAAAAAACACCTGGCTTAATATTTACCGCTGGTTTCTTGCTTCTTATATCATGAAGCAAAGAATAGAATTTAAGATTGGCAACAGGCATAATATGATTTGAAAAAATAAAGGCTCCAATAATTATAAAGAGAACAAAAACTGCTAATGGAGCCATTACTCGTTGTAAAGATATTCCAGCCGACTTAAATGAAACTAGTTCAAAGTGCTCTCCTAAATTCCCAAAAGTCATAAGTGAAGCCAATAATACCGATAGAGGTAAAGCCAAGGGAACAACATTAGCAGAAGAAAAAAACAGCAATTCAGCGATAACATACCACTCAATCCCCTTACCTAACATATCGTCTACGTACAACCATATAAATTGCATTAAAAGTACAAATACAGCAATAAAAAAGGTAAGTATAAAAGGCCCTATAAAGGAAATGAGGATAAATTTTGTTAGTTTTTTCACCTTAGAAATGATTAGAACAAATATAGCTATTCATATTTACTTCTGATTAACGGAGCTATAGCTATTCTATTATACAAAAAATCGCCTATTTCAATGAATAGACGATTTTTAAATTAGATCAATTTCTTTTTATTTAAACTGCTCAGATTCTATTAAATCTTTTGTTCCATGCCCCCAAGAATAAAATCCTTCTCCAGATTTAACGCCCATTTTATTGGCAGTTACCATATTTACCAATAATGGACATGGTGCATATTTTGGATTTCCAAAGCCATTGTACATTACATTTAAGATGGATAAACAAACATCTAAACCAATAAAATCTGCCAATTGAAGTGGACCCATAGGGTGAGCCATTCCCAACTTCATTACTGTGTCAATTTCAGCAACTCCAGCAACACCTTCATGAAGTGTAATGATTGCTTCATTAATCATTGGCATTAATATCCTGTTAGCCACAAAACCTGGATAATCATTAACCTCAGTTGGTGTTTTACCTAATTTTTTAGATAGCTCCATAATAGTATTGGTAACCTCGTCTGAAGTTGAATAACCTCTAATAATTTCTACCAATTTCATTATCGGAACAGGATTCATAAAATGCATACCAATCACTTTATCCGGTCGTTTAGTTATTGCTGCAATTTGAGTAATGGAAATAGAAGAAGTGTTGGTAGCTAAAATCACTTCATCACCCGTAGCTTCATCCATTGATTTAAAAATCTTCAATTTTAAATCCACATTTTCAGTTGCAGCTTCAACAACCAATTGAACGCCATCTACACCTTTATATAAATCTGTATAAGTTGAAATATTAGCTACAGTATTATTTTTATCACCTTCTGTTATTTTTTCCTTTGCTACCATTCTATCTAAATTTTTAGATATGGTTGCTAATGCTTTATCCAAGGCTTCTTGGGAAACATCAATTAAATTTACTTTAAATCCACTTTGAGCAAAAGTGTGGGCAATTCCGTTACCCATTGTTCCTGCTCCTATTACTGCTACTTGTTTCATAATAATTTTATATTAATGTCCTTTTGCGGCTAAATACCTTTCTGCTTCTAGCGCTGCCATGCAACCTGTTCCAGCCGCAGTAACTGCTTGCCTGTATGTTTTATCTGCAGCATCACCAGATACAAATACACCAGGAACATTGGTTTTTGCAGTACCTGGTTCTTCATATTCAATATAACCAGCGTCATCCAAATTAAGATAATCCTTAAATATTTCAGTATTTGGATTGTGACCAATGGCTACAAAAAATCCTGTACAAGGAATTATTGTTTCCTCTCCTGTTTTATTGTTTTTTATTTTTGTTCCTGTTACTAAATCATTTTCTCCTATCACTTCAACTGTCTCCGTATTAAATAATATTTCAATATTGGGAGTATTTTTAACCCTTTCAACCATTATTTTAGATGCTCTAAATTCATCCCTACGAACCAACATGGTTACCTTAGTACAAATATTAGAAAGGTAATGCGCTTCTTCACAGGCAGAATCTCCTGCTCCTACGATTACTGTTTCTTGACCTTTATAAAAGAATCCATCACAAACTGCACAAGCCGAAACTCCTCCTCCTAATTTTAAATATTTTTGTTCTGATTCCAATCCTAAATATTTTGCCGAAGCACCTGTTGATATAATTACCGTTTCAGCATGAATCTCTTTTTTATCCTCAATCCATACTTTATGAACATCTCCGGAGAAATCAACTTTAGTTATCCAACCATCTCTTACATCAGTATTAAATCTTTTTGCCTGTTTCTCCAGTTCCATCATCATTTCAGGTCCGGTAACTCCATCGGGATAACCTGGAAAATTTTCTACTTCATTGGTTGTTGTTAATTGACCTCCTGGCTGCATCCCTTGATATAAAACAGGTGCCATGTTTGCTCTTGCAGCATATATAGCAGCAGTATAACCAGCGGGACCAGAACCAATAATTAAACATTTTAATTTTTCTATTTCTTCTGACATACTAAAATTTTTGAGAGGTTAAAAGTAAGATTTTGAAGTTGGTTTAAAAATAGATTTTAGATAATTTTAGATTGAAAAAAATAGGAATACCATTTTCATAATGAATAAATGCATCTATTTCTGGATACCCGCCTTCGCGGGTAAAGAGATGGATTAATCAACTGCAATTAAGGTGTCATATGTTGCTCCATATCCACCCCAAACTCCAATACCATCACCATTAATATTACTCTTAATTGTTGAGGGTGCAGCAAAAGGATTCCCTTCATTAAACGCAACTACTTCAAAAGATTCCCAAAAATTAAAATGTGGTAAATCTATGGAACAAAATTTAATCACTATTGTATCACCTTGCTTAAAATACTGAGAAGTTTCATTATTATCTTCTGGTTCTTTTGAGTTAGGTTCATGTCCTCTCCAGATAAATGCGTCAAAGGTCAATCCATCAAACAATTGGTCATCCCATACAGAACCATCAGCAGGGAGAAATCTTGAATCCTTACCCTTTCGTTGAGTAAACATTCGATAAGCATTTCCTAACCCAGGTGGGTCTGTTTGATTAAACCATAAATAACCATAATCATCATATCCAGGTTGATCTTTATACCAATAACTATTCATTACTGGTGGTATAGGGATAGTGGTTATAGAAGTTAATATTTTCCCCTCAGCTTGTATGGCAAGCTTATAAGTTCTTCCGACTTGACCAAACATCAATGGATTTAACGTAGAATAAATTGTATATCCGGAAAAATTAAATTCATCTAATTGAATGGTATTAATACCATCTGACACTGTAATTACAGCTCCTTTTACAAAAGAATCTTTGTAAGTATTAGAATCAGTTGGGGAATAAAATCCAACTGTTTTTGATAGTAAAACAACTGGTGGGACACCATTCTCAATACTTCCTTCTACAACTATTTTGTTTTCCGCATCAGGCAACTCAATATCAACTACTTTTT
>JBFIEB010000114.1:0-8015 GCA_041603555.1 Vicingaceae bacterium | reverse complement strand
CCATTCAAGTAACCGTATATGTTGGACCAAATGCCTGTGATAGTTTATTAAGTGTTCCAGTGCAAAACAGTCCAAAGGGCTTTACACTATATCCTAATCCTAATAATGGGGTATTTACAATTTTTATTAGTGATTCTAATTTACTTGGCTCAGAATTCAAAGTCTATGATGCGATTGGTAAGTTAATCTTAGATAGAGAAATTAATGAAAGGGAAACCCCTATTAATCTTTCTAATTATTCCGATGGTATTTACACTTATCGGATAAAAAGTGATGACCAAACCCTCTCGGGCAAGTTGGTGATTCAATAATTCTCATTTTTTTTGACTTATCTCATAAGTACGTGTTATGTTAAATAGACTTTTAAACCCCTGTAACATTCCCGATAATTATCGGGGCTTGACCAAAAAGAAACCTCGAAAAATAAACTTAATGTTTCTGCGGGGTTTAAGGGTTTACTTGTTGCCCAACTAGACTCAATGTCATAAGTTAGACATTTAAATTTCTGAACTTTAAGTTATTTTGTCCTAATTGATTAACTTAGGGTAATCATTAAAACAAGAAACATGTCAACAGAAACAAAGCTTTGGCACTTAGAGAATTTTAATTTATTTAAGACATTATCTGCTTATGAAAAAATTAAGATGTCCACTAAAGTTAAGCATAATAAGATGAAGAAAAATGAGTACATCTATTTTCCAGAGGACCCATCATCTTCTATCTTTTTCTTAAAAAAAGGAAGGGTTAAAATAGGCACCTATTCCGATAGTGGCAAGGAAATTATTAAAGCGATTTTAAATCCTGGTGAAGTTTTTGGAGAATTAAGTTTAGTTGGTCAAGATAAAAGAAATGATTTTGCAATAGCCTTAGATAATGATTTAGTGGTATGTTCTCTCGGAATGAAAGACATGGAAGATATGATTGAAAAAAACCCAATGATAGGTATTAAAGTGACTAAGCTTATTGGCTTTAGATTACAAAAAATTGAACGAAGGTTTGAATCTCTAATTTTTAAAGATGCTCGAACTAGAATTGTTGACTTTATTATTGAACTAGCAAAAGAAAAAGGAACCCCAATTGGAAAAGAAATTTTAGTTAAGCATAATTTAACTCATTTAGACATGGCTAATCTAACGGCTACATCTAGACAAACTGTTACTACCGTTTTAAATGAATTGAAAGAACAAGATCTAATTTACCTTGAACGAAATAAGTTTTTAATTCGCAACCTCGACAATTTGAAATAATGTTACCTGAAAATAAATATCAATTATTTATAAGTAACAAGTGTACATGCTGCGATAAAATCTTGATGTATTTAAAAAGGGAAAAAATTACTGTTAAAACAATTAACATTGATGAAGAAGATTATAACTTACCTTTTTCTTTGATAATCATACCTGCCTTAGTACAAGAAAAAAGGCTGGTTGGATACGGTGCTGATGATATTATGAGTTTCCTAAAAACTAGCTAATTGTAGGCCGGACAAGTATAAGATTTGACTCCACCGCCACTTCCGGCACCCTCTCCGCCACATTTACTAAAACCTATCATAATCTCATGTCCATAGTTTCCATATATTTTATTTAAAGGGAAGTCAAATCCGTATCCTATTTGAAGTGAGCCTAAATTGAATTTTACCTGCGCCATTGCAGATTCTCCAACCCTATACCCTAATCCAAAAGTAAAATTTTGTCTATATATCCAAGCCAAATTTAAATCCAATGCTGGTGGACCCAACAACTTTGTTTTCAATAGAACAGATTTAAAAACTGTCCAATCTCCATGACCACTCTTAGTACCAAAACCAAAATAATATTGGTTGATTTGTTTTTGCTTATCTCCTAAATTTATATTCTTGAAAAATATTTGATGAACAGAAAAACTCCAATAAACTTTTTTACTATACAATAATACGCCAGGTGTAAAATCAGGCCATCTAAGCACCGAGCCAGCAGCAGCAGCTAATACGGGGTCAGGGTTTTTATCTCCATCAAAAACATCATCAGTTGCGTACTGTTGTACTCCCCCAAAAATTCCTAATCCCATCGTATATTTTGAAGAAAGTTTAGTGTGGTAGGCATAAGCCAACTTTAAAGAAGTACGGGTTGTTAAATGTACCGCATCCTGTCCTATATAAAATCCTATGGCATGTTTACCACCTCTTTTGAAGTTTTTCGCATTTAACGAAGTATGAACACTTGCAAAAGAAGATCTTGGAGCGCCTCTAAACCCAACCCATTGTAACCTTGTTCCTGCTCTAAAATCAATACATTTTTTGGTGCCAGCAAAAGCTGGGTTATACCCAAAATTATTAAAGGAGTACTGAGAATATTGCACAGATTGTTGAGCAACAAGCTCTATTGAAAAAAATAATATTGATATGAATAAAATTTTCCTATACATCTTATCTAAAAACTGAAAGAGGTCCCTTTAATACAATATCATCACTTTTTTCAAGATAGATTTTAACAACATAATAATAAGTTGAAACAGGCATATTGGTGCCTAAATATTTGGCATCCCAGCCATCGACATTATCATAATTCTTTTTATGGTAAACCCTTTGACCCCATCTATCAAATATATATATATCGTTGTTGGGGTAGTATTGTAAAAATGATATGACGAAAAAATCGTTTCTACCATCTCCATTAGGTGTAATTACTTCATTCGGTTCAGGAAGAGGGCATATAAAAGGCACTATGGAGACAGAAGAGGTATCTGTACACCCTTGATCATCTGTAACAATAAGTGTATAACTTCCTGGAGGGCTATCAGTAAATAGGCCATCTGTATTTTGCCCAACGCCTTGCAAATCGTAACTGTATGGAGGTGTTCCGCCAGTTGTGGTTATTTGAACATCTGCAGTTTCCTGATTACATTCCGTAATTAAAGGTTCAGCAGTAGATTGGATGTTAGGCACATTGGGAGCTACCACTATCTGATTGGTGTCATTACAACCAGCAATATCAGTTGTATAAAGCGTATAGGTGCCAGCTGGCACATTAGTATAGATTCCAGAAGCGCTTGTACCTTGCCCTACTAAATCATAATTATAAGGAGCTGCTCCCCCTGCAGCAGTAATCGTAATATCAGCGGTAGGCGGATTGCAATAAGAATAATCAATAGTGACCGTTGGCAAGTGAGTTACTGTTAGTATGCTAAATGTAATTACTGCAGTGTCTACTGGGCAACCTGTAGTCGTGTACATTATTAATGTAATGGTTTGGTTATTAGCATAAACGGAAAAAACAGAATCACTACTCACTACATTTCCGTTAATTAACCACGAATAGGTTGAGGTAAGTGCTCCTGCTGAGGGATTGGCGGTAATGAATACCGAATCACTCTTACAAACAGCCAAAGTAGTTGCATCAGGTATGGCTGTTACACTCACACTTACTGGGCATTGGGCAGCACTACCCAAGCTAACAAACAGTAATCCGACTAAAACAATACGATTTAGGTATTTTGACATGTACCAAAGTTAATATTTATTTTATTTATTACGATTTAATGGGCATTAAGGCTTAACTGGAAATATGGTTTTTGCCATTTTGATTGTAGCCCCGCTAGGAATCGAACCTAGATCTACAGTTTAGGAAACTACTATTCTATCCATTGAACTACGGGGCCAAAAACTTGGCAAAACTATAAAAATAACTTCTGTTTTTAATTCTCTTTGGTGAGTTCTTTTTATCTTTACCAATTATGTCGAAAGTATTACTGGGCTTAGAAGATGATTATGATTTTGCCTTAATTGGCATTAGCTCCCATACCAGAGATTACCGTTTGTGCTGGGAAATTAATAAACTCCTTAAAATTGATTTGGTAAAAGGTAATGACTTAGAAATAAGTAAAAAGAATGAAATTACTTCTTGCTCTTTTTATGAATTTATTGACGAGGACAATTATTTAGAGTATTATTTAATTGCTAATCTTGGTGATAATGGCTATTTAGTTAAAGAACAAAATACAGTAGATTTTTTTTTAATGATGAAAGGAAATATCTCCGATAATCTTATCGCTAACATTATTTTGAAAATAAATACACTATCATTAGTTTTAACTTCTTTTAATTTTGATCCTAATCAGCTAAAATCAAAACAAAACCTATTGTTTTAATGAGTAGAAAAACAAAAATAGTAGCAACTATCGGTCCTGCAACCGAATCAAAACAGATGCTAAATAAAATTATTAGCAAAGGGGTTAATGTTTGTAGAATAAATTTTTCTCACGGTACCCATAAAGATCAAGAAAAAATAATTAATGATATTCGTGAAATTAATAATAAGAACGGCCTTTTTACTGCAATTTTAGCAGATTTACAAGGCCCTAAAATTAGGGTTGGCGAAATTAAAAATAATGGCGTTGAACTCATAAATAACCATGAAATTACCTTTACAACTTCAGAATGTATAGGAGATGAAAGCATGGTGCATATCAGTTATCAAAAATTCCCTCAAGATGTTTTTGTTGGTGAAACCATTCTTTTAGATGATGGAAAACTAAATCTTAGAATAAAAAGCACCAACAAAAAAGATAAAGTTGTAGCCGTTGTAGTTCATGGAGGTACACTTTCTTCGAACAAGGGAGTAAACCTTCCCAACACAAAAATATCTTTACCCTCATTAACAGAAAAAGATCTTGATGACCTTCAGTTTGCTTTAAAAATGGATGTTGCCTGGGTTGGATTGTCTTTTGTAAGAAGTGCTAACGACATTATTGCTTTAAAAAAGATAATTAAAAAAGCCAAAAGTAACGCTAAAGTTATTGCAAAAATAGAAAAGCCTGAAGCCATAAAAGAAATCGACTCGATAATAAATGAAGCGGATGCAATTATGGTAGCTCGAGGAGATTTAGGTGTGGAAATTCCTTTTCACGAAGTGCCTCTGGTTCAGAAGATGATAGTAAAAAAATCGATGAAGGCATCTAAACCGGTAATTATTGCTACTCAAATGATGGAGAGCATGATAGATAATATTACTCCAACAAGAGCTGAGGTGAATGATGTAGCCAATGCTGTTTTGGATGGCGCTGATGCTGTAATGCTAAGTGGTGAAACATCAGTTGGTCAGCATCCTGTAGAAGTAATCGATGCCATGGATAAAATTATTAGAGATGTTGAAACAGCGGATAGTTTATACCATTTTGAATATCCACCAACTAAAGATAATGTAGACAGGTACATTACAGATTTTGTCTGTTTTAATTCTTGTAGGCTGGCACAACGTGTTGGTGCAAAAGGAATAGTTACCATGACTTTTTCTGGATATACTGCATTTAAAATTGCCAGTTTTAGACCAAGGGCTGGTATCTTTGTTTTTACTGGAAATGAAGAAATTTTAAATATGCTAAGCTTGGTTTGGGGTGTAAAAGTTTTCCTTTACTCCAAATTTGTTAGTACCGACCACACCATTGCAGATATTAAATACCTACTTAAAAAAGAAAAATTATTAAAGAAAGGTGATTTAATTGTAAACATTGCAAGTATGCCTATAGCTGAAAAAGGGCAGTCTAATATGATGAAATTAAGCTATATTGATTAATAATTATAAAAATTGAAGAAATGCCAATTAACGTAGACTTATTAAAAGAAATTGCTGAAGCAGCTGGTGCTCCCGGGCACGAACAACGAATTAGAGAAATTGTTTTACGCGAGGTCACACCTTTAGTTGACGATATTACAGTTGACAATATGGGTAATGTTTACGCTATTAAAAAAGGGGAAGATCAAAAAAGAGTAATGGTTGGTGCTCATATGGACGAAATTGGCTTTATTGTTACTTATATTGATGATGATGGTTTTGTAAGATTTCACACATTAGGAGGTTTTGATCCAAAAACTTTAACTGCACAAAGAGTTATTATACATGGCAAAAAAGATGTGATTGGAGTCATGGGTTCCAAACCTATTCATGTTATGACTACTGAAGAAAAGGCTAAAATGCCTAAAACAACCGATTACTTCATTGATTTGGGCATGTCAAAAAAAGAAGTAGAAAAAATTATAACCATCGGGGATTCTATTACAAGAGAAAGAGGATTAATTGAAATGGGAGATTGTGTTAATTGTAAATCGTTGGATAATCGATTGGCTGTTTTTATTTTGATAGAATCTTTAAGAGCCCTAAAAAATGCTAAAGTTCCTTATGATATTTATGGTGTTTTTACTGTACAAGAAGAAGTTGGAATTAGAGGTGCTAATGTTGCTGCATTAGAAATTAAACCTGATTTTGGGTTTGGTTTGGATACAACAATAGCCTTTGATGTTCCTGGCGCCAAACCTGAGGAAGTGGTAACTAAATTGGGAGAAGGCACTGCAATAAAAATAATGGATAGCTCTACCATATGTGATTATCGTATGGTAAAATACATGGAAAATGTTGCCGATAAGCACAAAATAAAAACTCAAAAAGAAATATTAACTGCTGGCGGAACTGATACTGCAGGAATTCAAAGAATGAACCCTGGAGGTGCTATTGCTGGCGCTATTTCAATACCAACTCGACACATACATCAAGTTATTGAAATGGCTAATAAAAAAGACATAAGAGGAAGTATAGATTTACTAACTAATTGTTTATTAGAACTTGATACACACAATTGGGAATTTTAATTGTAGGTTTTCAGTCTTTCTTTAATCTCTTCTACACGAGCTAATTTATTTTTTTGTCTTAATTCAATTGCGGTTTTAGTAAAATAAGTGTGAGCCTCTAAAAAACTTATTTGCAATTCATCCCACTGCTTGTCAGATTTAATAATATCCCTTTCTAATAATTCGCGTTTGAGTTTATCTGCAATCATATGAAATTCATCTCCTCCCAAATAATCTAAATCTGCATCACAAATAATTTGTTGTAGATGATTTGTAGGTTTTTGAGGAACTTTAGTTGCTTGAATTAATCTTCCTATTTGGTCTATCTGAGCTTGTGTGTACCCAAATCTTGGTAGAACTTCTTGAGCCAATGCAGCTCCAATATCCTCATTATTTGCATATTGATGTACAAATCCAGCATCATGATATAATGCCGCGGTTTTGAGTAAAAATATATCATCACCTTCTATTCCCTCCATAAGAGCAAGCCTTTCAACGGCAGCACACACATCTGTTGTATGCCTTAAATCATGATAATGTAAATTATCTGGCAATTCTTCTTTCAGTCGCTCAACTATATATTTTTCTGCTTTACGATAGTTAATACTACTATAAATATGTAAGTCGACATATTTTTGAAAAAGTTCATTTGGCACCAACCCTTTTCCATCAACAGACAATTCTGGTTTAATTGAATGAATAAAATACATATCAATTTTCCCTTTATTTTTTGCCTTAATCTCACCCCTGTATTCACAGGTAAAAAATTCCTTTACCAATTCATAAGTGGTTCCGGAAACATTTACTTTGCCAATATTACTTGCTGCTTCTATTCTACTCGCAATATTCACACTATCTCCCCAAATATCATAAGCAAATCTTTTAATCCCAACTACTCCGGCAATTACAGTTCCTGTATGTATCCCTATTCTTAATCCCCATCCTTTCTCTCCTTTTCTAACTTTTGATGCATTGTATTTTTTCATGAAATTTTGGATTTCCAATCCAGCCAAGACAATGTCTATAGGGTTACTTTTATTTCTGATAGGAATTCCTCCTGCACACATATAAGCATCTCCTATTGTTTTTATTTTTTCTATGTCATATCTCTCTATAATTGCATCAAAGTTTTTAAAGTAATTATCTAATTCCGCAACCAATTCTTCTGGCTCAATATTTTCAGCTATTTTCGTAAAGCTTTTAAAATCAGTAAACATAATAGAGGTCATTCTGTACTTTCTTGCAGTTGCCTGACCTTTAGCTTTTAATTCTTCTGCTGTTTCGGCTGGAAGAATATTTAAAAGCAACGTTTCAGCTTTTTCTTTCTCTACTTCAACTAACTCTTTTTGTTTTAATACTTCCCGTGTTCTCTCTCTTACCTGTACTTCCAATAATTCTTTCTGTGATTGCACCT
>JBFIEB010000113.1:0-8125 GCA_041603555.1 Vicingaceae bacterium | reverse complement strand
TAGCACATCCTCTAGGTGCTAACTTTAATGAAGTAATGGGAAGTTTAACCTATCAAAAAAAGAGATGGATTTTTGAAGGAATGTCTACCATTGCTCGTGTAGGTATAGATACAAGTGCTATTTCGAGTATTGGACAAGATTTGTATCGACCAAATAACGATAGAGCGCAAGATTACGGATATGAAGTTGGTGGTGGCTTAACTACTGATATTATTAATAGCACACTTAAAGTGTCCTATGTTATCAATCCAAAATCAAATTTAATTATACAAGGTGGTGTTACTAATCGAATGTATAAAAACTATTTTGGAGATTCTTCTACCAATCTATTCTTTATTGGAATAAAAACGGCAATAATTAACCGTTATACAGATATTTAAAAAAGAATGTAGTAAGCCAAAGCTAATAGAACTATTACATAAAGTATTACTCTCCTATTCATTTGATTTCCAGCACGACTTCTACTATAGCTATTTCCCCAATTTTCTCGCAATGTAGATTTAAAATCTTCAGTGTTTGTTCTTTCGGTCTCGCCATCATTATTTACTTCTTTACCAATACGTTCATATCGTTGCTTCATTTTCTCTTTTCGTTCATCATAATAACGAGGTTCAAAATGAAACCGATCAGGTTTTTTAGACCTGAAACCGAACATTGATGGGATTTTGGGCGCTTCCATAAAGTATATGTTAATTCAAATTTACGACAAAATAACGTAAAAAAATTCATATTATTATTCCATAATTTTGTTTCATGGATTTTAGAAAAAAATTAGAGCTAGGTCATTCCAAATTATTCACTAATGAAATTGTTGAAGAAATTAGTTTACATCCAGAAAAAATGAAAGTATTGATGCAAATTTTTGTTGAAGGTCCTGTTCAAATTACTCAGAGAGCGGCTTGGTCAATATCAGTTGTTGCGGAAAAACATCCTGAACTTTTAATCGATTATTATGATTTATTCATAAAATTATTAAATCAACCAAATAAACATGACGCGGTAAATAGAAATATAGTTAGAGCTTTTCAATTCGTTGAAATTCCTAAAAAATATCAAGGTAAAATTTTGGATGTATGCTTTAAATTATTGAAATCATCGGTTGAACCTATTGCTGTTAAAGCATTTTGTATGACCGTTATTTATAATTTATCCAAAAAATATCCTGATATAATACCAGAATTAAAAGCTACTATAGAATTTTTGCTACCAAATCGAAGCGCAGGAATTAAAAGTAGAGGCAACAAGATTTTAAAAGCAATCCAATAATGTGTTTAGTTACAAGCTAACAAATACCCTGTCCCTAAATCAGTATATTTGTCATGATATTTAGAGAAAGATTATGAATATAGGTATTGTTTGTTATCCAACATTTGGAGGAAGTGGAGTTGTTGCTACAGAATTAGGAAAAGCATTAGCCTCAAAAGGACATAAAGTGCATTTTATTACTTACCAACAACCTGTTAAACTAGATCTTTTTTCAGAAAATATTTTTTATCATGAAGTAAAAGTTTCAGATTATCCATTATTTGATTATCAACCCTACGAGTTGGTTCTTACTAGTAAATTGGTTGATGTTGTTAAGTTTGAAAAATTGGACATATTACATGTTCACTATGCTATTCCCCACGCATCTGCCGCATATATGGCCCAACAAATACTAAAATCTCAAGGCATAAATATACCTTTTGTTACAACACTTCACGGAACTGATATTACTTTGGTTGGTAAAGATTCTTCATTTGAACCAGTTATTACTTTTGCTATAAATGAGTCGAATGCAGTTACAGCTGTTTCAGAAAGTTTAAAACAAGACACTTTGAAGCATTTTGATGTCAAAAGAGAGATTGAAGTTATTCCGAATTTTATCTGCCTTGATCATTACAACCATAATGGCAGCATCGAATCTATTAAAAATTCCTTTTGTCCAAAAGGAGAAAAATTATTAATCCACGTTTCTAATTTTAGAAAAGTGAAAAGAACTCAAGATGTTCTTCAAATATTCGACATTGTAAGAAAGAAAATCCCGGCAAAATTATTAATGGTAGGTGATGGTCCAGAAAGACATCGTTTAGAAGAATTATGTAGAGAATTAGAAATCTGTGACTTGGTTAAATTTTTAGGAAAAGTAAAAGACACTGAACGTGTTTTAGCTGCTTCAGATTTATTTATATTACCATCGGAATCAGAAAGTTTTGGTTTAGCTGCTTTAGAAGCAATGGCAGCCAAAACACCGGTTATCTCAACCAGTACTGGCGGAATACCTGAAGTTAATAAACAGGGAGTATCAGGATTTTTAAGTGACGTTGGTGATATCAAATCTATGGCTAAACATGCTTTAGAAATTATTTCTGATGAAAATTCCTTAGAAAAATTTAAAGAAGGTGCTTACCAGCAGGCTAAAAAATTTGATATTCATAAAATACTTCCTTTATATGAAAAACTATATGGGAATATGATGCTTTAAAAATTTTTATACGCTACTACATCAACCTTTAGGTTAATCATTTTCAAAAAATCAGTCGCTATACTCACATTATTATTTGTAAAAAATTTATAGGAAGTGTTTAGACCTATTTCATTTAGGAGTTTTTTCTCTGACAGTATCTTTTTTGTCTGTTTGGCAACAGCTTCTCCAGAATCAATTATTGCAATATTTTTAGGAATAAATTCCCTAATAGTAGGAATTAAAAAAGGGTAGTGCGTACACCCTAAAACAATATTATCAACACCCTTATTTATCATTGGGAGCAAATATTTTTTTAATAAAGGTTTCGTTTTCTCAAGCTCTCCTTGTTCTATAAGTCTTACTAAATTTTTACCTTCTATTTCTAGAATTTCAAGTTCTTTTCTGAATTGATTAGAAGTTGAAATAAATAAGTCACTTTTCAAAGTACCTTTAGTGGCTAATATTCCTATTTTTCCAGACTTTGTTTTTAGTGCTGCTGGTTTAGTAGCTGGCTCTATCCCAATAAAAGGGACGTCAAATTGTTCTCTTAATACATTTATTGAATTCGTGGTTGCCGTATTACAAGCAACCACTATTGCTTTACATTTCAGCTCTAAAAGCAGCTTTGTATTTTTGATGGAAAATTGAATAATTTCTTTTTTACTTTTTTCTCCATATGGTGCATTGATACTATCAGCTAAATAAATAATTGATTCATTTGGAAGTAATTTAATTATCTCTTTGCAAATAGATAATCCTCCTAATCCAGAATCAAAAACTCCGATTGGATAATGATTTATATTTTTGGATTCATCTTTCACAATAGGCCAAAAAAAAACTCCGAAATTCGGAGCTTTTAAATTAATAAATATTTTTTATTCCATTCCTAGTTTTTTCTTAACTAGCGGCATTATATCATATTTCTCATCAAAATATAAAACAACTCCAAGACTAGTATCATCTATTTCAGTGTATCCATTTTCTATAGCTACATCAGTAATGGCTTTTTTAGCTTTATCAATAACAGGCTGTAATAACTCCTGTTCTTTCTTTTGTAAATCTGCCTGTGCAGTTTGCTGAAATTCACTAATTCTTTTTTCTAAATCAGTAATTTCTTTAATCTTATTGTTTTTGATGATTTCAGTCATAACATCTTGCTTGGCTTGAAATTCACCAACTTTAGTTTCATATTCTTTTCTCATAGCATCCATAGTAGAGGTCAACTGTGCAGCATGTTCTTCAATTTGTTTTTGAAGCGCTGCTCTTTCTGGCATAGCAGTCAATAAATCGTTAGAATTAATATACCCAGTTTTTTGTCCTTTTTGTGCCATTACAGCAGTTGATAAACCAATCACAAGCATCAACAACGTTATTTTAAGTGTTTTCATATCTTCTTCAATTAATTAATTTTCAAATATATATTATTCTTTTGTTTCACCTGGCTTATAACCCAGTTTTTTTAATACGTCATCGCTAATATTATATTTTGGATTTGTATAAAGCATAGTTAACGCACTTGATTTATCAAAAACTACTCCCAGTTTTTTATAATTCGCTATATCACTAATAGCTTTATAAACTTTATCCTGAATAGGCTTTACCAATTCTTTTCTCTTTTGAAACAATTCACCATCAACCCCAAACTTCTTTTTTTGATATTCCTTTGCGGCTTTCTCTTTTTTTATTATCTCATCTTCTCTCTTCACTTTCATATCCTCTGTAAGCAAAATTTGTTCAGCCTGATAGTTTTTATACATTTTATCAATTTCAGCATACTTTCTTTCTAATTGTTTTTGCCATTCAATAGAAAGTTTATCCAATTCTCCTTGTGCATCTTTGTAATCAGGAATATTTTCTAAGATATACTCTGTGTCAACATAGCCAAAATTTTGCCCATAAGTCATCGAGGTTGTTACTACAAGCAATAAAGCAATTGCAATTCTTTTTAGGGTTTTCATTTGCTCAAACATAATTTCTATTTTTATTTAAATAATTAAGCTTATACTTAATCGGATTTAACAAAATTACCATCCATTAATACTACCTCCTATACTAAAATGTATTTCTGTGTTGCTATTAGGGTCTGTTCTTCCTGGAATGTCATCAAATCTATACCCCCAGTCTAAACCTAACAAGCCAAACATTGGCATAAAAATTCTAATTCCCATCCCTGCAGATTTATACACTTCAAAAGGATTTACCTTATTAAAGGAGTCCCATGAATTACCTGCTTCTCCAAATACCAAGCCATAAATTGTTGCACTAGGGTTTAAAGAAAATGGGTATCTTAATTCTGCAGTATACTTTGTAACAAACGTTGCCCCAGCACCTGGTGATAAATCACCTGCTCCATAACCTCTAAGTGCAATAACTTCCCTAGCGACAAATTGATTGAATCCCGTTAACCCATCTCCCCCTAAGTAAAACCTTTCAAAAGGCGAAATCCCCAAGTCTTTACTAAAAGAGCCTAAGTAACCAAATCCAGCTTTCGTATTTAAAACAAAAGATCTCTTACTATGGGTTAATTGTGAAAACCAAGATGTTTGAAATTTCCATTTATGGTACTCAACAAATAAATTCTTTTCCTGAACTGTTTGGTTTTCGTAATCGACTTCTTCTCCAAGCCATTTTTTAAATGAAGAATAAGGTAGTGTATGCTGAAGAGTGAGGGTAGTTGTTGCTCCTGTTGTAGGGTAAATTGGACTAGGTCCAGAAGAATTCCTAGATAATACATGCTTGAAACTCAAATTATTGGCAAATCCATCAGAAAAGCCGTCTAGTACAGTATAATTATCTATTACATAATATTGGTAAGAGGCTTCATTGTATAAGGTAAAGAAGTCATCAGGGAATTTTAATCTTCTTCCTAACCCTAGAGACATACCATACGATTTAAACGATTGAGTGAAGTCTCCAGATGTATTATTTAAATTAGTGTGTGTTAAACTAATGCTTAGTGAATTTGGTTTTCTTCCTCCCAACCAAGGTTCAGTGAAAGACATACTATATGCTTGAAACCCTAATCCAGTAGATTGGGCTCTTAAACTTAATCTTTGGCCATCACCAGCGGGTAGTGGTCTCCAAGCTCCTTTTTTAAAAAAATTACGTGTTGAAAAATTATTGAATGAAACCCCTAAAGATCCCACAACACGTCCTCCTCCCCACCCTCCAGAGAGTTCTATCTGATCAGAAGGTTTTTCTTCAAGCACATATTCTATATCAACAGTACCATTTTCTTGATTAGGTATCGGATTAACAGACATTGTTTCTGGATTAAAATATCCAAGTTGCATCAATTCCCTTTGTGTTCTAATAATATCTGATCTACTGAATAGCTCCCCTGGTAGCGTTCGAATTTCTCTTCTTATTACGTGGTCATTCGTTTTATCATTCCCTACAATCATAATTCTATTAATTCTTGCTTGTTTCCCCTCATAAACCCTCATTTCAAAATCTATAGAATCATTTTCTATTTTCACTTCAACTGGTGAGACCTGAAAAAACAGATAACCATCATCTAAATATAATGAGCTCACATCTCTTCCATTTTGATTCATAAATAATCTAGAATCTAATGTCTTTTTATTGTAAACCTGTCCTTTTTTAATGTCCAAAATTCGATTTAATACTTTAGTAGAATGAACAGTATTCCCAACCCATTTAATATCTCTAAAATAATATTGGCTCCCTTCTTCAACCATTATATCAATATTTACACGCTTTTTAGAAACCCTAGATACTGAATCAAATTCAATTATAGCATCTCTATATCCTTTCTCATTATATTTTTCAATTATTGATAATTTATCAGTATTGTAAGTATGTGGAATGTACTTAGATGTGGTAAAAATGTTATAAGCCCTACTTCTTTTAGTATCAGATAATGACCCTCTTAACTTACCTGATTTTAATGAATTATTCCCAGCGAAATTAATATCCTTAATCTTTACCCGCTTACCAGTTTTGATGTCAATAGTAAGAATAACGTTGTTTGCCACACTAGTATCTTCATCCTGCAAAATATTAACCTCAGTATCTAAAAATCCTTTTTTAATGTAATAACTCTTAACCGTATTTTTTGTATTAATTATTAAATTTTCCGTTACAACTTTTCCTCTTATCAACCCTATTTCATCCCTTAAGTCTTTTTGTTTACCTTTTTTAATTCCTGTAAATTTAAATTTTGATAATCGAGGTAACTCCATCACGTATATATCTAGAAATATTACAGTACCTTCTATTTTTGTGGCTGTTAATGCAACATTTGCAAATAGTTTCTGCTCCCATAGATTTTTAATCGCTTTAGTTATTTTATCCCCTGGTACTTTTATTTTATCATCAACTGTTAATCCGGAAATAGATCTAATAGTATTTGGGTTGAAATAATTTGAACCAGATATCGTGATTCCACCAATTGTATATTCCTTTGGATTAGAATAGCTTATATCTGCTAACCCAGAATTAATAGAAAATTGTGCTTGAGTAATAACAGGCAGTAATAATACTATAACTATATGTAAATACTTTTTCATTAATTACTTAATTGCTCACTTGTCATTCCAAACCTTCTTTCTCTTTTCTGAAAATCAACTATGGCTTTGAACAAATCTTCCTTATTAAAATCAGGCCAAAGTTTTTCAGTAAAATATAATTCAGAATAAGCTAATTGCCACAATAAAAAATTACTCAACCTATATTCTCCACTTGTTCGTATTAACAATTCTGGGTCATCTAAAGAGGTTGTTTCTAAGTAATTGCTAAAAACATTTTCATCTATATTCTCAATAGACAATTTACTATCGACCACATCTTTAACAATTTTTTTAGTTGCATTAACTATTTCCCATTTTGAACTATAACTAAGAGCTAATACTAAGTTTAAGCCTGTATTATCTTTAGTTTTTTCAATAGCCTTTTGCAACTCTCTTTCACAATTTCCAGGTAAACTTTTTAAATCTCCAATAGTAAGCAAACGAACATTATTTTTATTTAGTGCTGAAACTTCATTACTAATAGTAGCAACTAGCAATTGCATTAATGCAGTAATCTCTACCCTCGGTCTGTTCCAGTTCTCAGTACTAAAAGCATATAAAGTTAGATTCTTTAACCCAATTTCTCCAGCTCCTTCAACAACATTCCTTACCGATAACACACCATTTTTATGACCGAAAATTCTTGGTTTATTATGTTTTTTTGCCCAACGACCGTTTCCATCCATTATAATAGCAACATGGTTAGGTAACTCTGAAGTGTTTATTAAAGATTTATAATCCATATGAATGGCGCCCTATTTTAAAGGTCGGACAAAGATAGTATTATTACTAATTAACAGGGCCTTTACAACGCATGGATTTTGTTAAAATTTTATAATTTATGGAAAGTCCGATAATCGAGTACCAATCCTTGTTTTGTGTATTACTTAATTGCTGCCCATTTCCGTAAGTCTCACTTAAACCATCAATTTGATCCGTAAGTGTTTTACGCATTCCCCATTCTAAAGCCATTCCCCATGATTTTGCTATAGTAAACTTGACTCCCATACCGAAAGGCATAGAAGGAGCAGTTGTTGAACCTTGTGTGGATGTTCTCACGGCACCATCCCCATCCAAGGTAGGACTTACTCTAAATACAGCCCCCCCAATAAAAACAAAAGGAGTTGCACTGGCAGTAGAGTAACTT
>JBFIEB010000112.1:0-8129 GCA_041603555.1 Vicingaceae bacterium | reverse complement strand
AGTTAAATGAGTAACACCAGATTTAGTAGAATGAGCAGAAGCTCCACCTAAATCTTCAGAGCTAACATCTTCATGTGTTACCGTTTTTACCACATTAGGCCCTGTAACAAACATGTAAGATGTATTTTCTACCATCATGATAAAATCAGTAAGTGCAGGAGAATATACAGCTCCACCAGCACAAGGTCCCATAATTGCAGAAAGCTGAGGAATTACTCCACTAGCCAAAGTGTTTTTATAAAAAATATCGGCATAACCACCTAAACTAACAACACCCTCTTGGATTCGAGCTCCACCTGAATCATTAAGACCAATAAGAGGAGCTCCATTTTTCATGGCTAAATCCATCACTCTACAAATTTTTTCAGCATGCGCTTCTGCTAAGGAGCCTCCTAAAACAGTAAAATCTTGAGAAAAAACATAAGCCAATCGACCGTTTATATTACCATAACCTGTTACGACACCATCACCCAAAAATTTGGTTTTGTCTAACCCAAAATTCACGGATCTGTGAGAAACCAACATTCCTATTTCCTGAAAAGAACCTTCATCTAACAAAAAATGAATTCTTTCTCTGGCAGTCAGTTTGCCCTTTTTATGCTGAGCTTCAATTCTTTTTTCTCCTCCCCCTAATTTTGCCTCTGCAATTTTGGCATCAAGCTGATTAAATTTATTTTTCATAAGCGATGTTAATAGACAGTAAAAATATAAAAAAATAAAGTTATTAATGAGGTTTAGAATCTTATGTTTTGGACGTCTTAAAAAAGCCATTTTAAATTCTGAAAACCAACTGGTTAAAAAAGAATTAAAATAATTTTACTTTTTACTTCCAGAACAAATTATTTAACTACGTTTGCCCGCTTAAAATTTAAAAAAAACGTAAGCTATGTTTAAATTTAATTTCACAGAAATTTTATCCGCAAGTATGATACTTTTTGCGGTAATTGATATTGTGGGGTCGGTCCCAATAATTATCGATTTAAGACAAAAAACAGGAAAGATTGAATCAGAAAAAGCTAGCCTAGTTTCTCTTGTGATTATGGTTTTATTTTTGTTTGTAGGAGAATCAATCTTAAATTTAATTGGAATTGATGTTCACTCTTTTGCGATTGCAGGCTCTTTTATTTTGTTCTTTTTAGCGTTAGAAATGATTTTAGGTATTACATTATATAAAGATGATAATTCCAAAACTGCTTCAATTGTTCCTTTGGCGTTTCCATTAATTGCCGGGGCAGGAACGATGACAGCTTTATTATCATTAAGGGCAGAATTTGCCGTTCAAAATATAATTACAGCTATTGTAGTAAACATGATTTTAGTTTACATTGTGCTTAAATTATCTACTAAAATTGAAAAACTACTAGGAAGTGGTGGAATTGCTGTGTTACGTAAAGTATTTGGTGTAATTTTATTGGCAATAGCAGTAAAACTTTTTAGAACAAATTTGGGAATATAGGTGCCAAAAATTACAATTTATACTGACGGAGCAGCTAAGGGAAACCCTGGCAATGGTGGTTATGGTGTTGTAATGATGAGTGGAAAGCACAGAAAAGAGCTTTCAGAAGGGTTTAGAAATACCACCAATAATCGCATGGAGTTATTAAGTGTAATAGTAGCTTTAGAAACTATTAAAAATGCTCCTTCAGATGTTGAGGTTTTTTCTGACTCGAAATATGTGGTTGATTCGGTTGAAAAGGGGTGGGTTTTTGGTTGGCAAAAGAAAGGATTCAAAGGCAAGAAAAATGTTGATTTGTGGCAACGTTTTCTAAAGATTTATCCTAAGCATAAGGTAAAGCTTAACTGGGTAAAAGGGCATGGTGGCAATATGTTTAATGAGCGTTGCGATGAATTGGCAGTAGAAGCTGCAGAAGGCTCTGATTTGGGTATTGACGAAGGGTATGAACAGTTAGGAGAAACTAATTTGTTTGATGTATAGAATAAGAAAACACTTTTGTTAAATTTGTTGTCTTTGAGCGGAATATGCCTAACTACCCGAATACAATAAAATCTAAATTACCTAAAGTTGGAACTACCATTTTTACGGTAATGAGCCAACTGGCGAACGAAAACAAAGCCATAAATCTTTCTCAAGGCTTTCCTGATTTTGAAAGTTCATCAGAATTAATCGAATTGGTTAACAATGCAATGAAAAAAGGGTTAAATCAATACGCTCCAATGCCTGGTATTTTGCTTTTAAGGGAGGAAATTGCTAAAAAAACACAAAAGCTATATGGAACAATATATCATCCCGAATCAGAAATTACTATTACTTCAGGTGCTACCCAGGCAATTTATACAGCAATAGCAGCAATAGTTACTGAAGGAGATGAAGTCATTATTTTTACACCTGCTTATGATTGTTACGAACCAGCAATTGAGTTGAATGGGGGGAAAACAGTTTTTGTTCAAATGAGAGCTCCAGATTATAAAGTAAATTGGGAAGATGTGAAAAAGTTGATTACCCAACGAACTAAAATGATTATTATCAATACTCCTCATAACCCAACAGGAACTGTTTTAGAAGAAGAAGATATGCTTGCACTAGAGAAGATAGTATCCGATACTGATATTGTATTGATTAGTGATGAGGTCTATGAACATATTATTTTTGATGGCAAACAACATCAAAGTGTCTCTAAATTTTCTGGATTAGCAGAACGCTCGTTTATCATATCTTCTTTTGGAAAAACATTTCATAATACAGGTTGGAAAATGGGCTATTGTGTAGCTCCCAATAACTTAATGGTGGAGTTTAGAAAAGCACATCAGTTTATAGTTTTTTCGGCCAATACTCCTATACAATATGGGTTAGCGCAATATTTACAACATGAAAAAAACTACTTAGAGTTAAATTCATTTTACCAAGAAAAAAGAGATTTATTCACATCCTTAGTAAAAGATTCTAAATTTGAAATTCTACCTTCCTCAGGAACGTATTTTCAGTTATTGAGTTATAAAGGAATAACTTCAATGGCAGATATAGATTATGCAATTGAATTAACCAAAAAACATAAAATAGCATCTATCCCAGTGTCTGTATTCTACCACCAAAAAGTTGATGAAAAAGTTTTACGTTTTTGTGTGGCCAAAAAGGAGGATACGCTTCAAAAAGCTGCTGAAATTTTAAACAATGTTTAAAAAAATAGAAATAATAAAACATCACTAAAATCTTGGTTTAATATTTATTAATTTCAACCCCTTAAATGTTGAAATGAATCACTTCTTTTTTGTTTTTATTTTATTTTCCAGTTTTTTCTTAACACAAGAAAGGAGTGTTGCTGCTATTGTTTTGCCCAATGATTCTACCAAAAGTGATGCCTATTATTTTGTGTCCAACAGGTTTAACACAGACGGCAACTATACGATGTACAAAGCAAGAACGAACCAAAGTGGCATTTCTTCATGTTTGGTAAAAGGAAATTTTGAGGTAGAAGGATTTTCAAATATGAGGAAGGCAGAAATTGCAGTTTATAATGTTTCTAATGATGAATTGGTAGGAATATATAATACCAATTCTATAACAGGCAATTACCTTATTATTTTGGCTCCAAATGTTAAGTATGAATTTGTAATTAATGCTTATGGTTATGCGCCAGTTAGAAGAATTGTGGAAGTGCCAAATTTTGCAAGCACTAATGTTTTGGAAGATATTTCTACCCAAAAAATTAGCTTAAAAATTGATGAGGACAGAGTAATTTTTAACCTAAATACTTGGATTGTTGAAGAAAAAGAACCCACACTATTTTTGTTAACAGTTTACAATGAAAATCAAGAAGAAACACATCATGTAGAATTATATCAGGCAACGGAAGAGAATAATGAGACTATTGAAAAAGATAGAAGAAGGTTGAAAGAAACTGATTTTGGAAATATTGATGAGCTCATAAAGTCTCATGCAGAAGCGGAAAACAAAAAACCGGAATTAGCTAAAAAAGCATTCTTAAAAAAGGAGTATAAAACAGCTATAGAAATCTATTCTCAGCTTTTAAAATTAGATGGAGATGATCCAATTTACAACTATCGAAAAGGACTAGCATTGTTTCATACTAACCAAAATAAACTAAAGGCTTTACCTTATTTAAAGAAGGCTTCTACATCTTCTAAAACACCATATGATGTTTTTTATTTCATGGGGAAATCATACCACTTATGGTCTGATTTTGCTAAAGCAGAGGGTGCTTACCAAACTTTTAAAACCAAGGCTACAACAAAGGAAATAGAAAGTTTAGAGATGAACCGTTTAATTGAAAATTGTGTTAACGGAAAAAAATTAATGGATGGACAACTAAATATGGAAATCGTAAATAAAATTCCCATCGACATAACTAAATTACCTAAAGGATATCCACCAGCTTTAATTGATGAAAAATTAGAGAAAAAAACATCTTTTTTTATCTCACCGATTGATGCTAAAAAGAAAGAAAAAATGCTAATGTTTAAAACAGAGCAAAATGAAATGATACAAACCAGTTATGGATTAGATGATCAAAACGGAAAAGATTTATTTGTTAATATGTTAATGGGAGGAGATAAATGGGGAGTCCCAAAATCGTTAGGAGGAAATGTTAATACACCTTATGATGAAGAATATGCTTATGTAAGTTTAAACGGAAGAACGATGTACTTCTCTTCCAAGGGGCATAATAGTATTGGGGGATATGATATTTTTGTTTCTACCCGGGAGTCGTCAACATCTCCTTGGAGAAAACCGGTAAATATTGGTTATCCTATTAATTCTCCTTATGATGATATATTGTTTATGCCTGATTTAACGGGTGAAATGGGATATTTCTCATCTAATAGAAGAAGCCCAACAGGGGGGTTTAATTTTTATGAAATCAAGATGCCAAAGCCTCCTTTACCACTTACAGTAATTAAAGGACATTTTATGACCACTGATTCTATCCCCAACTTTATGGCATCTATTGCAGTTTACAACACGAATAATCAAGAGATAGTGGGCATTTATAACACCAATATAAATACAGGTAATTTTTTAATGGCATTGATGCCGGGGATTAAATATGAATTTGTGGTAGAGTGTGATGGGTTTAAAGAACACACTGCTTACATTACCGTTCCAGTGCAAACAGAATTATTTGCCTTACGCCAAAATATACGATTAAAAAAGGAAGAAGTTTTTGAGATTTTGAAAATTGACAATTTTTTCTCAAAGGAAGAGGCAGAAAATGCCCCGACATATAAACTCACAAAAAAAGATTTTGCTGTTGTAGAAAAAAAGTTGGGGAATAAAAAATCACTACCTGAAAAACTTTCCCAAAATAGAAAACCCAACACAGGGCAACAACAAATTTTAGCAAGTGCCGAACAATTTTTTCTGAATAAACAATATTTAAAGGCTGTTCAACAATTTGACAAAGTTGAGCCTTTAGTTGATTTAAATGGAAAGCAAAGTTTTTATTATGGGAAAGCTTTATATAATATTTCTAGAGATTATGAAAAAACCTTAAGGCATTTAGAAAATGCAGGAATGGATAAAAACACACCTTACGAAGTGTTTTATTTATTAGGGAAAACTAACCATTATGCTTATCGTTTTCAGCGAGCAGTAAAGGCTTTTGAAAAGTACAAGGGCTTTGCTACTGAGCAAGAAATAGTCGGTAAAGCTATTGCTAATGAAATTAATTTAGCAAGGTTTGGTAAAAAATTAGTGAATGAACCAAAACCTATTGAAGTGATTTCTAAAAAAGAATTTAAAAAAGAGGGCTTACATACCATATATAATTCCTTGGACTTACAATCAAAGTTTTTGTTAACCCCAGATGATATGATAACATCAGAAGATAAAAAGAAAAACTTTAAACCTACTATGTATTTAAATAGCACTAAATCGCTTATTTATTACACGAGTTACGGTATTGATGGGGCTAATGGGAAAGATATTTTTTTAATGCGAAAGCTACCGAATAATACTTGGACAGACCCAATTAATTTGGGAAATACTATTAATACTGAAGGAGATGAGGATTTTCCTTACGTAACACCTGATGGTCAAATTCTTTACTTTTGTTCAACAAAACATGGAAGCATGGGAGGCTACGATATTTTTAAATCTACTTGGAATGAAAGAAAAGATAATTGGAATGCTCCAATAAATATGGGGGCTCCAATAAACTCTCCTTTTGATGATATGTTTTTTGTAGAATAATGGATTTAAAAATTACTATCATACAATCAGAATTGCATTGGGAAAATGTTGGCCAAAACCTCGAAATGTTTGCTGATAAAATTAAATCAATTGGTGAACCTACCGATATAATTGTTTTACCAGAAATGTTTAATACAGGTTTTTCCATGTTTTCAGAAAGTTTAGCTGAAACGATGGATGGTAAAACGGTAGATTGGATGAAAGAAATTGCAAAACGAAACAATGCGGTTATTACCGGAAGTTTAATTATTGAAGAACATAACAAGTTTTACAATCGTTTGATTTGGGCTCAACCAGATGGTGATTTTTATACTTATGATAAACGCCATTTGTTTAGAATGGCAGATGAGCACGAAAGTTTTAGTGCTGGTAAAAAAAGATTAATAGTCAATTATAAAGGGTGGAGAATTTGTCCAATGGTTTGTTATGATTTGCGTTTTCCCGTATGGAGTAGAAATAAGCAGTTGTCAGTTGATAGCTGTCAGTTGTCAGGAGACAAACAACAAAATTCAAATGTCTACGATATTTTAATTTATATAGCAAATTGGCCTGAACCTCGTAAATTGCATTGGAGCAAATTATTAGAAGCAAGAGCCATTGAAAACCAGTGTTATGTGGTGGGGGTGAACCGAGTGGGAGAGGATGCAAACAACTTTACTTATGCAGGGAATTCGACCATTGTTAATTTTATGGGAGAAGCCATTACCTCTACTATAGAAAAAGTAGCATCCATTAAAACAGCTAATCTATCTATACAAGAATTAAATGATTGGCGAGAAAAGTTTCCGGTAAGTTTGGATGGAGATGAATTTGAGATTATTCATTAATTGTCCAAATAATTTCATTATCCCAATTGGCACGAATTTTTATTTCCTTTTCGTAAAAGATCACTTTTTCAGGTTGTAGACCTTGTAAATAATTCCCAGTATTCCATTTTCCATCTTTATTGGAATCAATAATTAGTTTTAATTCATAATTTCCAGGAAGCAAATACTCATAGCTTCCTTTTTGCTCACTAGATAAAATACTTTCTTTAATCAATTTATCCTTTTTGTAAAGCTGTAAAATGTACTGGTCTGTAAAATTTGGGGTTATTTTATAATTAATAATACCATAATCTGATAGTTTTTTAGTTTTGAACGTAATATCCAATGTGTCACTATCAATACCATTAAAGTCTGCGAACCCCCCTTCAGGTATAAATAGCCGATAATAAGTGTTTTCCTTAAAAGGATAGTTAATTTCAAAACGTCTCCATCCATTCCCAGTTCTTTTAATATTGGGCTGAACCTCGAGGCTATCTTCATAAAGTTTAATAGGAAAAACACTCTCTCCTGCAATCGGTCGGTTTGCTGTTAGTATAATGGTCTTATTTAAATCAAACAAAGCAGTTATATTATTTTTAAAAGAATAACTCGAGTCTTTTAATTCTTTGAGGAGGTCTATTTCGACAGTATCAATCAATTTATTACTAACAGCGATGGTAAAAGATAATTTTTCTAAATTCTCTATTGTTGGTAGCCATGTCAAAATCCATAAAGTAATAGTATCACCAGTGTTATTTTTTTCTTCGAAGTTCCATGAATTTAATGGGGGAATACTTAATTGATTGATTTTTAAATCTTTGGAAGGAAGGCTAAGCACGATATCTATTTTTCCAAATTCTTTATGTTCTACTTTTTCTACATATTGTTTACCTCCTTCTTCTTCAAACAAATAAACAAGATTATCCGAACTTGATGAATCAATAATGACTTTATCTTTTTTAAATCCAATTTCTTCGTTAGGTAAATCATACAAATAGTTGCTGTTAATATCCTTGATGGCAAAAAATTTATACTCACCTTTTGCAATATTGGTAATAGAAAATTCACCATCTTTATCTGTCATGGCAACGTATCTCGGGAGTTCTTTTAAAGGAACAGAATCTTCAAACTGGTCGTAAAGCAGTACATAAATT
>JBFIEB010000111.1:0-8148 GCA_041603555.1 Vicingaceae bacterium | reverse complement strand
TTCTGTGAATTATGATAGAATATTAATACAAAAGAATCTAAACTCTCTTGCAGCTCGAGTAGGATTATCTTATTTAGGATACTGTAATACCGTATCTCTTCCGATTACCTTTAGCATATTGTACGGAAAAGAGGATTACTTCCTTGAAATTGGTAGCGGACCAACAGTGCATAGTTATTATCCAGGAATTAATACCGGGGTTTCTTTTCAAGGTCTTATTGGTCTTAGATACCAGCAGTTAGAAGAAAAAGGCGTTATGGTTAGAATCATATTTACACCAATTATTGCTAAGTATAATGTTAAAAATGGCGGTGAAAGACAAGCAATCATTCCTTTGGTTGGCTTAAGTGTTGGTTATTCATTTTAGGATAACATTAATTAATTCTTTTCTGCATTTATGTCATTGATACTGGGGTACTTAATCTATAAATTTATTTAAAAATCTAATTATTATGGCAACAATAGTACATTTTGATATACCTGTTGATAATCCAGAAAGAGCGAAAGAATTCTATTCAAAGCTTTTTAACTGGAAATTTCAGCAACTCGCACCTCCTATGGATTATAGTTTGATTACTACCTTAGATGCTGATGGAAAAGAAGGAATTGGAGGCGGTATGGCAAAACGATTAAATCCGGAACAACGTATTACAAATTTCATTGGGGTGAAATCCATTGATGAAACACTTTTAAAAATCAAAAAACTTGGTGGTAAAATCCTTGAATCTAAACATCCAGTAAAAGGTTGGGGAAGTCTTGCAATTTGTAGCGATACTGAGAATAACACTTTCGGAATTTGGGAAAGTGATATTAAAAATACTGACTAGTAGATGAGCTAATCCACTATTAAAAAAGAAATATTGATGTTTATTGAATACTTTATTCCCTGGCTTCTTACAAATGTTATTTCACTTATACTGATTGGAATTTGTGCGAAGTGGCCTCGTTTAGGTAGTTTTATATGGGGTATAATTTTCTTCCTTGCGGGAGTTTATAATGGCTTAATGACTATACAACAACCAGAAGCCTATCAAATTTACGGAGAAACAGCTGTACCGTACTATAAAGGATTTATTCATGGATCATTTGCTGAAAATACTGCACTATTTATTTTGATTATCGCATTAAGTCAGATTATGATATCTGTTGGATTATTTATAAAAGATAAACTTTATAAAATTGCACTAATTGGTGGAATTGTTTTTCTTATAGCCATTACTCCATTAGGCATTGGGTCAGCATTTCCTGCTACCTTGTTAATGGCAGTATCTTTAATTCTGTTATATAGAAACTATTCGAAAAAAAAATAAAGAAAATTAGTAAAACTTGTTTCACATCTCTCCACTATAAGTATTCATCAAACCATTCGCCAGAAAAGTTAGCAACCTTTTCCAACGCTCCACGTTCTTCGAAAAGGTGTGTTGCACCTGGAACAATTATCATATCCTTCTCACATTGTAGCTTTTCATAGGCTTTTTTGTTTAGTTCAATCACTTCAGTATCCAAGCTTCCAACAATTAACAGTACGGGTGATTTTACTTTTTCTAAATTTGTAGCCATATCTGGTCTACCTCCTCTGCACACCACAGCTTGGACTATATTGCTGAGTTCTGCAGCAGCATTGAGTGCGGAAGCTGCTCCTGTACTTGCACCAAAGTAACCTATATTGAGCTTTTCAATATGGTCATGTTCCATTACCCATCCTGTTGCTGTTTTTAGTCTCTTAGTTAAAAGATCTATATCAAATCGATTTTCAAGAATTGCATCCTCTTTCGAAGTCAATAAATCAAACAACAAAGTGCCTATTCCTCGGCTTTGAAGTTCTTCGGCTACCATTTTGTTTCGTGAGCTAAATCTACTGCTACCACTACCATGAGAAAAAATTACTAAGCTTGTTGCCAACTCGGGTATAATTAAATGACCTTCTAATTCAATATTTCCTACAGGAATTAATATTTCTTCTTCTTTGTAATTATTTGTGATTGCTATTCTCATAATATAATTTTTTTATTTAGTTGATTTGATATTTCTCAAATTATGCTTGGCATGCTCCCTAATTGAATTTTCAATCTTTTCCGAACTTTGATTTTTATATTGTTTTCTAGGATTAACGGTTCCTTTTCTTTTTGGTACTGGATTAGATTTCTTTGGACGAGATTCATATTTTCTAGATGGCCTATTTGGTTTTTTGATTTGTGGCTTGGGCTGCGTTATTGGTTGATTAGGTCTTTTATTTTGTCTCGGTAATTTGTTAGTTTCTTTTCTTTGAGGGGTGTATTTTTTTGTTGGATATGTTTTTCCTTTTATTTGAGGTTCAGTTTTCCTTATAGGAGGAATTGGTCTTTTTTGTGGAGGTTGTGAGTAGGCTGATCTTTCTTTTAATACGGGACTAATAGTTGGATATTTACCTGCATTATATTTAAGATAATCTCTTTGACTCAATACCTTTCCATTCTTCTTTTGAACAGAAGTTTGATAATCCATTTTAAATTTCCCATATTCTTTAATTCGTGCTACTCTATTTTCATTATTGTATAACCAGTTTTTTGGCAATTCAGGCTGTACTTTTTTCTCCCAATTTCTTACAGTAGTTGTTATGCTACTCCTTGTTTTTCGATGGCCGTAATAATGTTTTACGGCATGATTGGTAAAATGGGGATAATAATAAAAATGTGAATGATGATGAAAATGCCAGTGCATATAAAATAAAGTTGGAAACCCTACAAATACTATAGTGTTAGCCGGACCGTAATAGTATCCTCGATGATACCATAAAGGATAGGGATACCAACATTCATATGGATACCACCAAGGGTAGCCAAACCAATAAGGGTAGGGTTGATATACGTAACGAATTTCAACTTCTGTTCTTTTTTCCGGTTCATAGGTGGTATAATCAGACTCATTAAACCCTTGGTCTTTGGCAAATTCTTTTGAAGCTTGTTCATATTCTCTCAAAGCTTCTGGATTTTCTTTCAAAGATTGTTCCCAATCATTTAGTTCTTTTGTTTTTTGCTCAGCTACAATTACACTAATCGAATCTAGATCTTTTTGTAATTTTGATGGGTCGTTCTTATAAATATCACCTAAAAGTATCGTTGAGTTCATATTTTCTGTCAAAGCATTTAAAATTTCAGGTAACTTTATTAGTTCCCGAAAGGCTTCTTGCGTCTTTATTGGATATTTGTTCAGCAAATCTTCAAATGCTTGCTGAGATTCAAAATAAAGAAAGTGAATGCTTGTTAATAGTCTAAAATATTTCTGATTGGCAAAAATTGCTTGCTCTTTTATTTCTTTTTCATATCCCACAAGAAGTTTATCCATCTCCACTGCATTTTTTGATACATTTCCTTTACAAATACCTTCAATTAATTCAGGAAATCTTGAAAGATTGAATAGTTTATTTTGGTCATCTTCAGGTATATTTTCCAATAATATTTTGAATTGAGCTTCCGTATTCTTTCGCATGTTTTTCATACGAACCAATACTTCAGGATGAGATGCAACTTCAAGAATAGCGGCTTGTTTCTTTGCAGGATATATAGCAATTGATTCTATTGCATTTCGTTCATCTTTGGATAATTGTTGGATTATTTTTCCAATTGCCCAAGAGGCAGTTAATAGTATAAATAAATTTATTATTACTAAACTTTTGAATTTCATGACATAATGTTTTTATCAAACTTCTAAATAGGTAACTTTAGGGTTAATGCCTTTTGCTACTAAATCTGAAAGGCTTTGGTCAGTCAGTTTTTCTTCTTCTAATGATTTTTCTAACAATTTCTTAATTTTCTTCATGTCTAGTTCATTAGCGTACTTGATTAAACTATTATAGCTGGCGATGTTATGATGATTAAGGTGCTGAATGGAAGTAATAATTCCAGCATCTCTAATTTTATCATTAGTACATCTTTCTGCTAACTCATAAGCTTCTTCAATGAGTCCAAATACACCCACATTTACTTCTCCATGAAGGTTTCTTTTTAAGAAAGTAAATATTTGGTCTAATCGGTTAATTTGTTTTTTAGTTTTACCTATGTGGTAATCGATTGAGTGTTGCAACTCTTTGTCAGAACTTTTTTTACGTAGTTTGGGTAGGGCAACAACTTGTTGTCTTTCACCCTGATATTGTTCTTTCAGCTGATGGATAAATAATTCTCTTAAATTCTCTATTTTCTTCATATTAGTTTTTTTGTTTCAATTCTAATATATTTCATCATCATCCCTATCTCTTTGTAGGTAATAAAAATTCTAAAGGATTAACTATTCTTAATGCAGTTAAAAAATTGACTAATCATCACCTACAATTACAATATTACAATACCTAGTAGCCTGAAAAGAAGAACTTTTGAGAAGAATCAGAATGATTTTGGTCAGTTATCATAAATGAAATAAGGCGGGTTGACCCGCCTTATTTTTTTGAAAGATTATTGTGTTTTTACAGCAATAATTCTTTGTTAACCTTATGTTTCTTTTTAGGTTATGGGAGGACCTAGAAAAAGACACTACAAATCTAATAGGAAGGGGTATGGATAAACAAAAACATTTGTCAATAAAAGTAATGACATTTGTTATCAGAGTTATGTAGCTTAATTCTTCTATTCTTTTTTTCTCATTCGGTTTCTTTTTTTGAGCAACAATCTTTTCTTTACATATCTAGCTTCTTGAGTTAATTTTTCCATTATTACTTTTTCAGTTTTTAAAATAAAAAATACCAGTGTAACGCTGAGTAAAAAATCAGAAACTGGAGAAATTGAAATATTAGACTCTATTACAGCTTGTATAAGTTTAAAGGCAATAACAATCCCTAAAAGCATTAAGGATTTAGATAAAAAAACTGATTTCTTACTTTTTTTAAAAAATAAGGAAAGAGCTAATAATAAGAAAACACTTCCAACTTCAATTAAATAAAACCACCATTTTAACCAATAAGGTTGGTCAACAGAAAAAATAGTTGCTTTATTTTCAATAATATTTCCAAATACATTTTTTGCACGAACATACAATTTAAAATTACCATAAGGTAAATAGGGGAATTCAATTATTTTATTAGAACTCCATGGTGACCATCCATTCATAACACCTGCTAAATGGTATTGATATCGATTGCCAACTTCATTAATATAATAGGGATTTGTTATGGTAAAACTTATTCCACTTCTATTGTGCTCCAGAATAAAATTATCAAGTGAAAGCAATTCCCCTTCAGAATTTCTAGCTTCGCCTATATATAAAAATGAATTTTTATGATTTAATATTTTTTCTTGAGTAACCTTATAAAGAGAATTATCTCCGTTAATTACCCAACAGTTTTCCTCGTTATCCACATATATATGGCGCATATTATTTATAACATTAAGTGCCATCATTTCTCTTTTATTTTGTCCTGTATTTTTAGTATAGCAATTCCATGATAAGTTACTATTAATCCATGTGTATCCGTTGTTGGAAAATATAATTTTTCCACTTGTAGAGTGGAGATTTAATACAGTATCTTTATATATTTCATCTTTTTGGCTATTATATTGGTAGATATCTAGGTTTGCAAAGAACCATGCATCTCCACCTATATTTCTAACTTTTATATAATCTGGAGAGTCAGATGGAAAAGGATAATTATATTGCCTCGTTAATTCACCAACAGCATTTACTTTAAATTTAAAAACCTGATTTATTCCACCTACCCATAAGTTAAATTGATTATCTTCTACAATTGAAGTGACATTAACTCCTAAATCTCGACTAATCAGATTCTTTTTTTTAAAAAAATACACTAAAACCCCTTCATCGGTGCCAATATAAATTTGATTTTGATAATTAATAGGAACATAAACAATGTTCATTTTCCGGTTTTTAATAATACGTTTTGCAGAACCATTATTAATTTCATATAAATCAGTAGAAGATGCCGCAAATAACCTCCCATAGCAAGATATAAGTTGATTACACTTTTTATCAATCCCTTTTAATTTTTTATAAGAAAATTGCAGATGTGATTGGATATAAACGTTATGTTTCTTTGGTTGATCTTTTAGGGCATTAACAGCCTGTGTATTGAGGGTATACGTTTTTGTTTTTTTTTCTTCTGTAGGTTCATCCCTTTTATTTTTTTTTGATTGGTTTGATTTTTTATCGAACACAGAAGTAATTTTTTTTAATATATTTTTTGGAATCTGTTTTTTTTCACATTCTATAATAATTTGTTCTTCTGTATAACATTGTTCTACGTTATATTCATTTTTCGTTTTTTTATTTGTGTTAAATAATTGTGATTTAGTAAGTAAGAAAACCCCTTCAGTTGTTGTTACGTACAACTTATTATCAAACTTTATTACATCTGTTAAATTTCCTTTTAACCCAGCGTATGAAGAAAAATTCGTTATGGGAAGTTGGTTATCGGCTCGTGTAATACCATAGTTATGGGTAATCCATAATCCCCCTAAATTATCTAATGCAACTGCATAGACCTCGTTATCAGGTAAGCCAGTTTGATAATTAATAATAGCAACTGTTTTTCCTGAGTATTTATTTATAATAACACAACCACCAGACAATGTTGAGAGAATAAATAGGTTTTTAGAAAGTTCAATTCCATTATTAACAGTGTTTTTCTTGAGATACGATTGATCCTGAAGTTTGAAAGGATTTAATCTTAACCCATCAAAAATGTAACAGTTATTATTGTTTGTATACAATAGTGTCGAAGAATTAGGAAGGGTGATTGTTGCTTCAATATTTTGATGAGCTAATTGGCTGCCCAATTTATTACTCAAAGACCATAATTTACTCCCCTGAACTCGATGCAACCCTTTTCCATCAATGTTTACATATACAGCTCCATTATTTACAAATGCCCCAGAAAACTCATCATTCCATGTAGGTGGTAATATTTGAAAAACGCTATTTTTAATTGTTGAATAACGAAATATTCGTTTAGCGGAATAAAAGTATATAAATTTATTTGTAATTAAGATATTAGAGATATTTTCAAAATTAGCAAGATTACTTGAAATAGAAGTGTAGATTTCTTGACCAGTAGGGTCTATATTAATAAATCCAAAATCTTTTTTGCATCCAACATAGGTTTTTTTACTAGCTGAATCGGTAATTAGAACAAGAGGAATACTTGGAACTCCTATAATTTCCCAACGTCTTCCATCGTAAGATAAAATACCATTGGGATTAGCAAAGTACATTATTCCATTATTACCCTGGGTTATGCTATTATTCCTAGAGCTAATATTATTTATATCGGGCTTGTAATTTTTTAAAAATATATTTCCAGATTGAGACCAAACAAAAGTGGTAGGTAATAGAAAAATTAGCAGGATGAAAGGGTAAAGGGATTCCTTAATGCAGTTTAAAAAAATTCTTCTCTCAAAAAATAAAATATGTTTTAAAATAAAACTCATGATTAAAGAACTTACAAATTCGTAATAGTAATATTAGAAGTTTAAAGAATTAACTATTCTCTAAATTACCCTGTCAACAAAATCTAGGAAAGTACTTTTGTTTAAAAGTAGAGTGATTTTGGTTAGTTAGAATTTTTTAAAAAAAAGAAGGCGGGTTGTCCCCGCCTTCGGATCTGAAGAGTGAAGTGCCTTGAGCACAATTTCTTCTTTGATCTGCTTCCTAAACAGGATTTTTGGTTTCCTGACCTAGGCTACACTACAAATTTATAAACGTTTTAGTGATTATTCTATAACAATAGTCATTGGAAAGCGATGATTTTAGTAGCTGGTTTATATCATTTAAATTAATTAGAAAGAGTAGGAAATAATTCCTACTCTTTCACTTACTGCTCTATTAAATCTTATTGATGCATAGGTACATCAGCTCTTGCACTAAAAGCGGAAACAAAATTTATACAACAGCAATTTCTTTAGTGTACTTCCTAAAATTCGTCACAATCTTTCGAAGGTGTATTTGGAAGATTCCATTTTAAACTGTGCTCTAATTTTTAAAGCTTAAATAATATGATATTTACGAAGCAATAGCGGTTAATGCTTTTTTATTGACATCGTTCTCCGCAATATCTGTTAGCTTTTTATCAATTGTTTTTTCTTCGTTTAATGTTTCATGCAATGAATTAGCAACATCTTCATGTCCAAGTTGTCTTGCATATGAAGTTAAAGCTCCTAAACTGGC